>CAXBHA010000180.1:0-5772 GCA_963974955.1 uncultured Yeosuana sp.
AATTGATGGTTTATTAAAAGGTATTGAAACGAAAACCAATGTTGATTTTTTTGAAAACAGAGAAGATTTAAGCAAACTAGCAACAAAAATAGTTTACACAGGAAAGATTGACGAATTCTATGATTATAAATATGGGAATTTAGAATATAGATCGCTACGATTTGAAAACACCAGATTGGAAAAAGAAAACCATCAAGGTAATGCGGTAGTGAATTCCATTTTCTGAGCAATGGACAAAAGAAAAAGAAGCCTACTACCCAATTAATAATGATGAAAACGAAAAAACATACCAACAATACAAAACACTTTCTTTACAAGAAAACAATATAATTTTTGGTGGAAGATTGGCCGAATATAAGTATTACGATATGCACCAAATAATAGGGTCTGCATTGCAAAAAACAAAAAAGGAACTAGTTTAACTAAATTGGTTTAAAATCAATATTATACCATCATCATCTTGAAAAACAAAATTTGTAAAATATCTGCCGTAATTATCACTTATAATGAAGAAGAACATTTAGAAACATGTTTAAGGTCTTTAGTTGATGTTGCCGATGAAATTATTGTGGTGGATTCTTTTTCTACTGATAAAACTCCAGATATTTGCAAAGCCTTTAACGTTAACTTTCATCAACATGCATTTGAAGGGTATATCGAACAAAAAAATTACGCAATTTCTTTAGCAAAGTACGACTATATAATATCGCTTGATGGCGATGAGGCCCTTTCAGAGACCTTAAAATCAAGTATTTTAAAAGTTAAATCGAATTGGCAATATGATGGTTATTATTGCAATAGAAGCAACAACTATTGTGGACAATGGATTAAACATTCCGATTGGTATCCCGATAAAAAGTTGAGGCTCTTTAAAAAAGGAAGTGGTGAATGGAAAGGCATCAATCCGCACGACTCCTATAAATTAAAAAAAGGAATTACATCTGGAAAACTGCAAGGAGACTTGCTGCATTGGATTTATAGAGACTACTCTGAACATAATTTAAAAATAGAACGCTTTTCAACTATTGCAGCAAACGCTTATTTTAAGTTAGGAAAAAAATCGTCTATCTTGAAAATACTTTTTAGACCTTCCTGGGCCTTTTTTAAAGCCTATTTTTTAAGATTGGGGTTTTTGGACGGATTGAACGGTTTGATTATTTGTGTACAAACCTATAATGTAACCTTTTTAAAATATGTGAAGCTTTACAGGCTTTGGAAAACCAAATCATAGCTTATTTTTTTCCTAAAAGCTTCTTTTTTAAACGTCTCTTTCTATGGAATTTCTCTTGAAAAACTTCGGTTTCCTTCCACATTAAATCAAAGATTTTGTTGTAATCTTCACCTGAGCATTTTGCATATTCATCGCTCATCACTTCTACCATGGATTTATGAATGGTGAGTCGTGAAAAGTTCTTGATTCTGGTTTCAAAATCCATAGATTTAAATTCCATTCTGTTCAAATCAACTAAATAAAACTTGTATTCATTACCCACTTTTTTAATCAAGGTGTTTCCTGGTGAATGATCTAAAAATTGAATGTTTTTTTCATGCAACTTAAAAGTAAATCTTGTAAACGCCCTAAGAATATTTTCAAAATCTGGATAATCAAAATTGGTGGTTAATTCCCTATACGTTAAATCACAGTTTAAATGTTCACTTACATAGAAGCTTTTTTTAAATAAAAAAGACGTTTTAAACTCATAAAAAGCGATGGGTTGCGGCGTACCAACATCAAGTTTTATTAGTTTATTGGCATATTCGAAAGAGCGTTGCGCTTTACTTTTCCTAAAAAAACGATACGCAATTTGATTGATTATATTGGGGATCCTAAACGATTTAATATTTAATGTTAAATCATTCAATTGAAAAAGCTTTAATGAATTTCTGTCTTGATTCCCAAAAGGGATTCCTTTGGTTTCAAAATCATTTATAAAACCATCTATACTGGCTTTATAATTAATAAACCCATCTTGAATTACAGCTTTTTTCATTTAGCAATATTACAATTACTTTTTTTCTTTTAATAAAATTTTCCGGCATTCATTCATATATTTACTTACTTTGTAAAAAAAGGACAATGAAGACAGTTTTTTTAGAATCACATAATATTAAAAATCCATATTTTGGTTTTGGTCAATTTAATTATCATTTAATAAAAGGGCTTTATAACGCTGATATTACGGATTTTAAATTAACCCTTCACGCAAAAGACATTGGTTCTTTAAAATCTGAATTTCATACTTATTTTAACTACAAAAAGTATTATTCTTTTACAAGACATAAAGCATTTAGAATTCGGAAAAAGTTTGATTTATGGCATAGTCTTAATCAAAACATAAAGATTGAACCATATTATGGCATCCCCTATCTTTTAACCGTGCATGATGTTAATTTTATTGAAGAAGAATCTAGGGATATGGATCATGAAAGAAATATCCTATTTCAAGAAAAGTTAAACAGAAGTCATGCCATTACATATATATCTAATTACGCAAAAGCTTCAACTCACAAATACTTTAAAGTTCCAGATGTTCCCGAATATGTAATTTATAACGGCAACCCTATATTAAATATTGAAATCCCACAAAATTATAGGCCAAAACTAATATCCAGCAAACCTTTTTTATTTGCTATTGGTGAGTTTACCGAGCGTAAAAATTTTCGTGCATTGGTTGAAATGCTCGAATTCATGCCTGAATACAACCTCATTCTTTCAGGTAATAATAATACTACCTATGCTAGTAATACGCTACAAAAAACAATAAAGCAACTAGGGTTAGAAAAGCGAGTGATAATTACTGGTAAAATATCTGAATTAGATAAACAATATTATCTACAAAATTGTGATGCTTTTGTTTTTCCATCTTTACGAGAAGGTTTTGGGATTCCTCCAATTGAAGCGTTGCGCTTTGGAAAGCCTGTGTTTTTGTCTAATAACACCTCTCTTCCCGAAGTTGGAGGAAAATATGCTTTTTATTGGGACCACTATGACCCAAATTACATGGCAGAAGTTTTAGAAAACGGATTGAATACTTACAATAAAAATAAAGACACATTCTCACAAAATTATATAAACCATGCCAAAAGTTTTAATTGGGATACAGCAGCATTAGAATATATTAAAGTCTATAAAAATATTCTATTTGGTAAATAATATATCATCAGATTTTCCGGCATCTTTTAATTCATTGACATACGACAAAAATTCTTCATTACTGTTACCTATATCAAAAGAGATAGATTCGTTTTTCATAAATTTAGCCGTATTATAATGAGGTAGTATTAAACTAAAAAAATCTTCATTACTAGTAATTGATACATTTTCTAAATGATGTGGCACATATTCAATATATAAAAATTTGCTTGATTTTAATGTATTTGTCATGCCTTGCAAAGCATAATATTCTGCACCTTCAATATCCATAATAATCCCTTGAGCTTCTTCTAAATTATTTGTTTTTACGTGTTCGTCAATAGCAATCATATCAACTTCTATGGTGTCTGGGTTATCATATTTATACATCAACTTGTCAATTTTTGGCTTTATTTTACTTCCACCAGAATTAATAGTACTTGTATAAAATTTTACTTTTCTAGACGTATCACCTGCAGCATTATTAAACAACAAAACATTATTGATTCTATTAAGCAATAAATTGGTTTCTAAAAAATAAAACGTTTTTGGATTTGCTTCATACCCTACAACATTCTTACAGTATTTAGAGAGTGGTATAAGCAAAGTGCCCCAATGTACTCCAACAAAATAAACCGTATCTGTTGACTTTATAAAATCTTTAATCGTATTTACCTCAGCCATATCATACTCACCATATTTGCCAAGTTTTTTGCCCACCATAAGGTCATTTATAGGAGCTGCTATATGACCGTTCTTCGTTTCATATATTACCCCAACGGCATATTTTCCCAGAATTCTATTCCTTAAAGAAGATTTTAATCTTAAAAACGCATACTTTAACTTCTTACTCATTTATATAATTGAAATTGTTTTGGGTAAAAATATAAAATTCAACTTATTTAAATACATTCTAGAGCATTTATAAAAGTAAATCTTAAATTTGCCACTTAACCTTTTTAAAAGCATTCTTAAATGGTCTTCAAAATAATAATAATTTTATTACTTCTAGTTGTTTTAATACATTTTTCAATAAAATTCATAAAACACAAATCATTATATCCATTTATGCCTTTTAAATATAATTTTAGAAGACGAAGAATAACATTTGCTAAGACATTGAAATTACTTAACGAAAGAAAAGCCAAAATGATTATTGAAACAGGAACTTCCGGAGAAGGATTAAAAAACACAAAAGGAGATGGTGGAGCAACAATTGTTTTCGGTAAATGGGCACAACAAAACAATGCTAAAATTCATTCTGTTGATATTAATGAAGAATCTGTAAAGGGGTCTCGAGATGAAATTAACAGACAGGTTTAAACAATATAGTAACCATACATTTAAATGACTCTTTAGAATTTCTTAAAAATTTTGAATACAGTGTAGACTTTTTATACTTAGATAGTTATGATTATTCAAAAACTGATACAAATATTCAAATTAAAAGTCAAGAACATCACCTAAAAGAATTTAAGCTTATTGAGAATAAATTACACGATAATTCCATAGTACTAATAGATGATTGCGGGTTACCTGGTGGCGGAAAAGGAAAAACAGTTGTAGAATACATGCTAAAAAAGGACTGGAAAATTTTAATTGATGCATATCAAATTCTATTAGTTAAAAAATAAGCGTTTAATAAGTATGCAAACTGAAATAAATAAAGCAGTACAAATATTAAAAAATGGCGGACTCATACTCTACCCTACCGATACGATTTGGGGAATTGGTTGCGACGCCACAAATGCCGAAGCAGTAGAAAAAGTTTTTAAGTTGAAACAACGTCATGATAGCAAAGCCTTAATTTGCTTGGTAGCTGATGATAGAATGCTTAAAAAATATGTAAAAAAAATACCCGATGTTGCCTTTGATATTTTTAATGTTTCTGAAGAACCAATTACCATCATTTATGATGATGCTCAACATTTAGCAAAAAACCTCATTGCTGAAGATAATTCCATTGCCATAAGAATTCCAAGCGATGATTTTTGTTTTCAATTATTAAGGCGTTTCAATGGCGCAATTGTATCAACCTCTGCAAATATCAGTGGTATGCCCACACCAAAATCATTTAAAGAAATATCTCAAGAGGTTATAAAAGGTGTGGACTATGTTGTAAATTTGCATCACGAAAAAAATTGCAGCAAACCATCGTCCATCATCAAATTGGGTAATGATGGCATTGTTAAGATAATAAGAGCATAAAATTCAAATTTCAAACACCAAGTTCTAAATGCAAACTAATTTGGAATTTGGAATTTGGAATTTGATTATTGGAATTTAATTGATGAACTACAAAAACGCATTACAACACAATATCTTCAAGATTATAGCTCAATCTGCCAAAGAACTAAACATGGATAGTTATGTTATTGGTGGTTTTGTGCGTGATTATATTTTAAAACGCGGGCTAACGAAAGATATTGATATTGTTACCGTTGGAGATGGCATTAAACTTGCGAAGCAGGTTGCTAAAAACATTCCAAACAAACCAAAAGTACAGATATTTAAAACCTATGGTACGGCCATGCTTCATTATGATGATATAGATATTGAATTTGTTGGTGCCAGAAAAGAATCATATAGCGAAGATAGTAGAAATCCAGTGATTAAAAATGGTACGCTTGAAGATGACC
>CAXBHA010000181.1:0-5751 GCA_963974955.1 uncultured Yeosuana sp.
AGAATTATTATATTTTCAGACTTATGACAAATTACGGACATTCAAATGATTAATGTTCAAAAATGTATTTTATAATATTGGCTCCCATTTTTAATGCTTTTTCCCTTACTTCAAAAAGGTCGTTATGAACAGCTTCGTCTTCCCAGCCATCACCTAAATCGCATTCATAAGTAAATAATAAGACCAATCGGTCCTTATAGTAAAGGCCAAAAGCTTGCGGACGGTTCCCGTTGTGCTCATGAATTTTTGGCAAACCATCTGGGAATTTATAAACAGAACTAAAAATCGGGTGATTTGCTGGAAGTTCAATTAATTCCTGATCTGGAAAAACTTTTTTAAGTTCTTTAATTAAATAGGGTTGCATGCCATAATTATCATCTATGTGCAAAAAACCTCCAGACATTAAATAATTACGCAGATTTTCAGCTTCTTCTTCACTAAAAAAAACATTTCCATGTCCTGTCATATGAACAAAAGGATATTGAAAAATATCGGGACTTCCAACCTCAACAGTCTCTGGTTTAGCATTTATCTTTGTATTAATATTGGCATTGCAAAACGACACTAAATTTGGCAATGAGGTAGGGTTTGCGTACCAATCGCCACCACCATTATATTTTAAAAGTGCAATGTCTTGAGCAGATAAAGTGAAAAGTGAAAGGTGAAAAGTGAAAAGTATGATTATCTTTCTCATATTATTCGTTTATAAACGCAACACTATGGCAAGCTACAATAGCCGCTGTTTCTGTTCTAAGTCTCGTCTCTCCCAAAGTTACAGGAATAAAATTATTTGTTTTTGCCATTTCAATTTCTTTTACACTAAAATCACCTTCAGGACCAATTAAAATAGTAATAGTTTTATTTTTTTTAATTTGATTTTTTAAAGATTTTTTATTGGTTTCTTCACAATGTGCAATAAATAAATCACCATTAAATGATTGATTAATAAAATCTTTATATGGAATAGCATCGTTGATTTTTGGTAAATAACAATTTAACGATTGCTTCATGGCAGATTGAAGTATTTTCTCAAATCGATCTAGTTTTATTGTTTTACGTTCGCTATGATCGCAAATAATAGGAGTTATGGTATCTATACCTATCTCGGTTGCTTTTTCTAAAAACCATTCGTATCGATCGTTCATTTTTGTGGGCGCTACCGCTAAGTGCAAATTATATGGCTGCTTAGTTTTTAGTTCCTTGGAAACAATGGCTGCTTGACAATTTTTTATATCTGCATTAATTATTTCAGCATTGAACAACCAACCTTTACCATTGGTTATGTATAAGCTATCTCCAATGGTTTTTCGTAAGACCTTTATAATATGTTTACTTTCTTCTTTATCAAAAGAAAACTGTGTTGTGTGTTCACCTAATTCTGGATTATAAAATAATTGCATGTTATATCTTTAATCTAGCAGAAGCAGTTACGTTTGGACCGATGGAATATCCTTCTAAATATTTTAAATATCCAACAATGGCAATCATGGCAGCATTGTCTGTTGTAAATTCAAATTTAGGGACGTAGGTTGTCCATCCAAATTTTTGTTCACCCTCTTTTAACGCTTGTCTTATACCAGAGTTTGCCGAAACACCACCACCAATGGCAATATGTTTAATGCCGGTTTGCTTTGAGGCCAGTTTTAATTTGTCAATTAAAATTTCGATAATTGTATCCTGAATAGAAGCACATATATCATTTAAATTCGCTTCAATAAAGGTGGTGTTCTTTTTTGTTTCTTTTTGAACAAAATATAGAATGCCTGTTTTTAAGCCTGAAAAACTAAAATTTAACCCATCAACTTTTGGCTTGGTAAACTGAAATGCTTTCGGATTTCCAAGCTTTGCGAGTTTATCAATAACGGGTCCCGCAGGATACCCTAAACCCAATAGTTTTCCACTTTTATCAAAGGCTTCACCTACGGCATCATCGATGGTTTCACCAATAACTTGCATGTCAAAATAATTCTTAACGTGAACAATTTGAGTATGGCCACCAGAAATAGTCATTGCTAAAAAAGGGAAAGGTGGTTTTTTAAAACCTTCTTCATCTATAAAATGTGCTAAAATATGGGCTTGCATATGATTAACATCAATTAAAGGGATCTGTAATCCATAAGCTAAAGATTTTGCAAATGATGTTCCTACCAAAAGGGAACCCATTAATCCTGGACCTCTTGTAAACGCCACGGCACTTAGTTGGTCTTTAGTTATTTTTGCTTTAACCATAGCTTGAGAAACTACCGGTAAAATATTTTGTTGGTGTGCTCTGGATGCCAATTCTGGTACAACACCGCCATATTCTTCATGGATTTTTTGACTGGCAACAACATTGCTTAAAATTTTACCATTATGTATTACAGCAGCAGCCGTATCATCACAGGATGACTCAATTCCAAGCACATAAATATTTTGTTCAGCCATTAATTAGAATTAGGCACAATATTTGTTAATTTTGAACTTAAATAAAAGTCCATTGCATTCTTTTATTCGTAAATACAAAACTACTCAATTATTTTTTTAAACGAAGTTAAAAATAGTTTTAGTGGTTTGTCTTAACAGAAAATTTTAAATGGACAATTACTTGAGAAATGTAGTTTTTTCTTAATAAAATCATAACGTTAACAACTATCAAAAAATTTCTAAAAATAGCAGCAAAAATAGGAGGTATATTTATGCTTCTGTTCATTATTTTGGTGCTGTTATTATCTATTCCGGCGATTCAAACGGGATTGGGGAATTATGCTACAAAAAAAATTAACGAAACGTATGGAACCAATATAAATATTGATAGAGTTGGCCTGCAATTTAATAGTGATGTTAAGCTTAAAAATGTTTATATTGAAGATTATAAACAGGACACTTTAATCAGTATTTATGAAATCAATACATCTATTCTAAATTTTAGAAATTTATATAGAGGAAAACTGGTGTTTGGGGATATTGATATTTATGGATTGCTGTTTAATATAAAACGATATAAGGACTCCCAAGACACTAATCTCGATATTTTCGTTGCCAAGTTTGAAGATGATAACCCTAGAAAGACAAAGAGTGAATTTCTTCTATCATCAAGCGATGTGTCTATCTATGATGGGATTTTTAGATTGTCCGATGAACACAGCGAAAATGTTAAAAAGCTTGATTTTTCAAATTTAAACATTAATGCAACTAATTTTTTAATCAATGGCAGTGATGTTAGTGCAAGAATTAATACACTGGCACTTAAAGATAGTCGAGGTGTTGTTATAAAAAACATGACGACCGATTTTTCATATACGCTAACCGCCATGACCTTTGAAAATCTTACAATTAAAACAATTAACTCTGTTTTAAATGGCAATCTCAAGTTTTCGTATAACAGAGAAGATTTTAAGTTTTTTGAAGAGAGGGTAAAAGTATCTGCACATTTTACAGATTCTAATATTCTTCTTAACGACCTCAATTTGTTTTATAACGAATTTGGAGAAAATCAATATGCTAAGTTCAGTACAGGTATTTCGGGAACTTTAAATGACTTATATGCTAATGATCTTCATTTATACTCAAGCACTAAATCCCGAATTGTTGGAAATTTTAATTTCAAAAATTTATTTAATAAAGAGCCAAATAATTTTTATATGTTGGCAAAATTCAGCAATCTAACCTCAACCTACAAAGATTTAAAGGCATTACTCCCTAATGTATTAGGCGCATCCTCTGTTGACAGGTTAGGAAAATTTACCTTAATTGGGCAAACAGAAGTAACTCCATCAACAATTAAAGCCGATCTTAAGATTCAAACGGAATTGGGTTTAGTGGAAAATAACTTAAAAATGACGCGTATCAATAATATTGATAATGCTTCATATACGGGAAAAATTATTTTTAAGGAGTTTGATTTAGGCGCTCTTATTAATGAACCAAAAGTTGGAAAAGTGTCTATGAACCTTGATGTTAATGGAAATGGGTTTGTTGCAAAAACCATTGATACACATGTAAAAGGCGACGTATTTCAAATGGAATACAATAATTATAATTATAAAAACATTAAAGTTACAGGAAATATTAGAAATAGAATTTTTGATGGAAACCTTATAGTGAACGACAGCAATTTAAAGCTTAATTTTAACGGACTTGTAGATTTTTCAGAAAATGTTAAAAAGTATGATTTTGAAGCAAATGTGGTTTATGCAAATCTTAAAACCCTAAATTTTGTTAAGAATGATAGTCTTTCAATTTTTCAGAGTAATGTTAAAATGAATTTAAATGCCAGTAATTTTGATGATGCATATGGGCAAGTATCGTTTAAAAACACATCTTATAAAAATGAAATAGACACCTATTTTTTTAATGAGTTCGCAATATCCTCTAGGTTTACTGAAGGCACTCATTTTATTGAAATTAATTCTCCAGATATTATGGAAGGGAGTTTGAGCGGTAAATTTATTTTTAACGATTTAGCCAAATTATTTAAAAATTCCATAGGAAGTATTTATACTAATTATATTCCATATAAGGTTACAGAGAATCAATTCATAAATTTTAATTTTAAAATCTATAATAAAATTATTGAAATATTTTATCCTGAAATTAAACTAGGGAAAAACACTTTTATTAAAGGACAAGTGGAGAGTAATGAAAAGGGCTTTAAATTGACCTTTAAATCACCCGAAATAAAATACTTGGATAATTTCGCAAGTAATATAGAGTTACAAGTGGATAATAATAACCCCCTTTTTAATACCTACGTAGAAGTTGATAGTATTAAGACAAAATATTATAATGTTTCGAAGTTTAACCTTATTAATGTAACCGTTAACGATACGCTTTTTATGCGTTCAGAATTTAAAGGTGGGAAGCAAAATAATGACAGTTATAATTTAAGTTTTTATCATACCATAAATAAAGAAAATAAATCTGCAATAGGATTTAAAAAGTCCGACATCACTATAAAAGATAACGTTTGGTTTATAAATGAAAATAAGGATAATTTTAATAAGATTTCTTTTAATAAGGATTTATCATCTGTTGATATTGATAAAATTAGAATAAACCATAATAATGAAGAAATTCAACTTTCAGGATTTTTAAAAGATTCCACCCAAAAAGATCTTCAGCTAAAATTTAAGGACGTAGACATTGCTAAAATAATACCAGATATTGATAGTTTAAAATTTGCTGGAAATGTAAATGGGAAATTAGACATTCTTCAAAAAAACGGAAATTATTTACCAAGTACTTCTGTTACGATAGATAATTTTAAAGTTAATAATTTTGAATTGGGCTCGTTTAACGCAAATATTACAGGCAATGAAACCTTAACCAATTATTTTGTAGACGTCACAATTAAAGACGATATATTAAAATCGTTCAGTGCAGTGGGTAATATAAATGCCACAAACCAGAAATCAAATATAGATGTGGATGTTAATTTTAATAAATTCAATTTACAACCTTTAAATCCGCTTTTACATGATGTTTTGGACAAAATAAGGGGCACTGTTTCTGGGAAAGCGAATGTTAAAGGCGATTTAAAAAAACTGGACATTTCTGGTGATTTATTGTTAAATAATGGTGGATTTGGTATTCCTTACTTAAATGTTGATTATGATATTGCAGATAAAACAATGGTTAAATTAAAAGAGCAGAGTTTTGTATTTAATAAATTACAACTTATAGATACCAAATATAAATCCAAAGGGCAACTTAGTGGTGAGTTAAGCCATGTTAATTTGTCCGATTGGAGTCTGGATTTTGATTTAAATACGC
>CAXBHA010000182.1:0-5749 GCA_963974955.1 uncultured Yeosuana sp.
TATAGAAAACAATGGCGCGCCATGGCCATATAACCAAATGGATAGATTAAATTGGAAAAACGAATAATGGCGTTACCCGCTGGGTCGCGCTTTCCGTTGCAATCTTTTGCAAAAAAGCAAAAGGATTTCCACTTCAATCGCTAACGCAAAATAAACGAACAATGAGCGAATTACTCAAAGTCCCAACAATGGCAGAGTGCAAGGCCGAAAACAGACAACCCGAAGTGTTATTTTGGGTAGGATCGGCTGGAAGTTATGATGATAGAGCTAAAAAAATAACCAGAGCTTTTGTAAAAATTCTTAATAAAGCCAAGGTGGACTTTGCCGTTTTGGGCACCGAAGAAAGTTGTACAGGAGATGTGGCTAAACGAGTTGGAAACGAATTTTTGTTTCAAATGCAAGCGATAACAAACATAGAAATTTTAAATGGTTATCAAGTAAAACGTATTGTTACAGCTTGTCCACACTCATACAATACTTTAAAAAATGAATACCCAGAATTGGGTGGGCATTACCACGTACAGCATCATACGCAATTTATAAATGAATTAATAAAAGCAGGGCGTTTAAAAATAGAAGGCGAGCTTTTAAAAGGCAAGCGCATTACTTTTCACGATCCGTGTTATTTAGGAAGAGGAAACAATGTGTATGAAGCGCCAAGAACCGTATTGCAAACTTTAGGTGTCGAATTGGTTGAAATGAAACGGAACCGAAAATCGGCTTTATGCTGTGGAGCCGGAGGCGGACAAATGTTTAAAGAACCAGAAAAAGGCAATAAAGATATTAATGTGTTACGAACCGAAGATGCGTTACTAACAGGAGCTAATATTATTGCAACAGGTTGCCCATATTGCAATACGATGTTGACTGATGGCGTAAAACATAAAGAAAGAGAAGCGGATGTTGCAGTTATGGATATTGCTGAATTGATTGCCAACGCCCAAGATTTATAAAAAACTAAATAATGCTAGTAGATTTTAATACATTACCCGACGAATCAAGAGTTTGGATATACCAAGCAAGCCGTTCTTTTTCTGAACAAGAAATTGAAGACATTGAAATAAGGTTGAATGAGTTTATTGAAAACTGGACGGCTCATGGAGGCGATTTAGAATCTGGTCATTGTATTAAATATAAGCGTTTTATAGTCATTGGTTTAAATCAAAACTTAAATCATGCTTCGGGATGCTCAATTGATGCGTCTGTTCATTTTATTCAACAGTTGGAGAAAGATTTTTCCGTTGACTTATTGGATAAAATGAATGTGTCTTATAAACAAGGCGAATACATTGCATACAAAACTTTGACCGATTTTAGACAAATGGCAAAAGACAAATCCGTCTCAAAAAACACGATTGTATTTAATAACCTCATTAATACAATTGCTGAATTTAAAGAAAACTGGGAAGTCCCAGCCAGTGAAAGTTGGCATAATAGGTTTGTTAAATAGAGATTGTTTTTTTTCGAATAGTCTTGATGTTTTTTGGTTAATCTTCATTGTACGGGTATTTAAATGTCTAATTTCAACACGGTCAAATCTCTAAAGCTTTCGCACACTAATCTTTTTATAAGACATCTAGTTACTTAAAAATGCTGATCTAATAGAAATAGATTGGCTAGGTATTAATCCAAAAAAAACTTTCATATCTCAAATAGAATAATGAATTTTACAGCTTTTAAAAAGCAACTATAAAAATATGGCTAATGAGATTTTTCTATTAAATATTTCGGGACAAGACAAACCAGGATTAACCTCTAGTTTAACAAGTGTTTTAGCAGAATATGATGCTAAAGTGTTGGATATTGGTCAAGCAAACATTCATGATACATTATCTTTAGGTATATTATTTGAAATTGAGTCCGGTGCAAATTCAGCAACCGTATTAAAAGATTTGCTCTTTAAGTCTTATGAGCTTGGCATTAAAGCTAAATTTACACCAATTACGCTCGAAAATTATGAAAAATGGGTAAACCTTCAAGGTAAAGATCGATACATAGTTACTATTTTAGGAGAAAAACTAGCGGCTCAACAAATATCAGAAGTTACTAAGATAATTTCAGAAAAGAATTTAAATATAGATTCTATAAAACGACTAACAGGACGTTTATCACTTATTAAAGAACAGGAATATCCTAGAGCCTGTATTCAACTATCAATTAGAGGGAAAATAGATGATAAAGCTGAATTTACAGAAAAATTCATGCAAATTTCAAGAGATTTAGATGTCGATATTGCTTTTCAAGAAGATAATATTTACAGGAGAAACAGACGCTTGGTTTGTTTCGACATGGACTCTACTTTAATACAGGCCGAAGTTATCGATAAATTGGCGGAAATGGCAGGTGTTGGCGATGAGGTAAAAGCTATTACCGAATTGGCAATGCATGGAGAAATAGAGTTTAAGGAGAGTTTTATTAGACGCATGAAACTCTTAAAAGGCTTGAAAGAAGAAGCGCTGCATGAAGTCGCTATAAATCTACCAATAACTAAAGGAGCAAGAAGACTTATTGATACGTTAAGAAGCTATGGTTTTAAAACAGCCATACTTTCTGGTGGATTTACATATTTTGGACACTATTTACAAAAGGAATTGGGAATGGATTATGTATATGCCAACGTATTGGAAATTAAAGGTGGTGTTTTAACCGGTGGCTATATTGGTGATATTGTTGATGGCAATAAAAAAGCCGAATACCTTAAAGAAATTTCAAGAAAAGAAGGTATCGATATTAGCCAAACAATTGCTGTAGGAGACGGTGCCAACGACTTGCCAATGCTTAATCTAGCGGGATTGGGGATCGCTTTTCATGCCAAACCAACAGTAAAACAAAATGCACAAAGTTCAATATCAAGTATAGGGTTAGATGGGGTATTATATTTACTAGGGTATCACGACAGGCATATAGACTTAATTGAATAACTTAAAAATTAAACTTAGCTCATTTTGTTATAACCCAATATTGTTTAAAACCTTGTTATAATTCTATCTTAAAGTCCTTTATTCTTCCTACAAAATGTAGTATTTTGGAATAATTTTTTGTGGTAACCATTGTCATGTAAATAATCCATAAGTATGCGCCACATTGTTATTGCTATTTCTTTATTTTTTATTGTAAATCCTGTATTTAGTCAAACAGTAACAGACCCTCTTTTAGCATCAAATATTAAGTTACAAAAGAAATGGGTTGATAGTATTTATAAAACCATGACCCTTAAAGAAAAGATTGGTCAGTTATACACCATTCAGGTGTTTTCTAATGAAGATGATGAAACTAAGAAAAAAACCATTGCGCTTATTAAAGATTATAATATTGGTGGAATTATTTATTCGAATGGCGGTCCTGTAAGACAGGCAAAATTAGATAATGAATTACAAAAGATTTCTAAAGTTCCATTATTAATCAGTATGGATGCCGAATGGGGATTAAGTATGCGATTGGATTCCACGTTCGCTTTTCCCTGGAATATGACGCTTGGAGCTATTAAGGATAATAAGCTTATTGAACAAGTTGGTCGACACATAGGTGAGCAATGTAAACGCCTAGGTGTTCACTTAAATTTTGCTCCGGTAGTTGACATTAATACCAATCCTAAAAACCCGATTATTGGAAATCGTTCATTTGGGGAAGACCGTGATAATGTTACCGGAAAAGCATTGGCGTTTATGAAAGGGATGCAGGGTACCGGTGTTTTGGCGAATGCCAAACATTTTCCTGGGCACGGCGATACAGAAACAGATTCCCATAAAACATTGCCAACTATAGATTTTGATGCAAAGCGTATCGATTCGGTAGAAATGTATCCGTATAAAAAACTTTTTAAAGATGGCCTCTCGAGCGTCATGGTGGCTCATTTAAATGTGCCAAGTTTAGAATCTAAATCTAATTATCCGTCTTCATTGTCCTACCATATAGTTTCCGATATTTTAAAAGATTCGTTAGGGTTTAAAGGACTCATTATTTCTGATGCCTTAAATATGAAAGGTGCAGCCGACTTTGATGAATCTGGAAAGATTGATTTAGCCGCCTTTTTAGCAGGAAATGATATCCTGCTTATTTCTGAAGATCCACCAAAAGGAATTTCAAAAATTGTAGACGCCTATTATCAAGGCAAAATAACTGAAGACCGTTTAGAACAATCAGTAAAGAAAATCTTAAAAGCTAAATTTAAAGTTGGATTAAATCACAAGAAACCAATTGAATTGGCCAATTTAGTTGAAGATTTAAACAGAATTAAAGATACGGCTTTATATGAAGAGCTTATAGAGAATGCTATCACAGTTGTAAAAAATAAATCTGATTTGTTGCCACTTAGAAGGTTGGAAACCAAAACAATTGCCTATGTAAAAATGGGTGATGACGATGGGTCAGCTTTTTTTGATGAATTAAAAAAATATGGTAAAATCCATGAAGTTAAGGCAGAAAAACTCGATGAGTTATTAAATCAATTACAACCTTATAATACGGTTATAATTGGATTTCATAGGTCAAACCAAAACCCTTGGAAAGGCCATGAATTCATGGACCAGGAGTTGGTTTGGTTATATGAGATAGCAAGGACCCATAATGTTATTTTAGATGTATTTGTAAAGCCATATGCACTTTCAGAATTAACAACAATTGAAAATTTTGAAAGTATTGTAGTGAGTTATCAAAACAGTGACATCGCCCAGCAAAAATCTGCACAATTGATTTTTGGTGCCATTCCTTCAAAAGGCGCGTTACCTGTTTCTGTAGGAGATTTCTTTAAGGTTGGCGAAGGCATTCGAAACAATTCGTTGCAGCTTTTAAGTTATACGATACCAGAGCGTGTTGGAATGAGTTCAAAACTTCTTCAGAAAGTAGATTCTGTTTCACAATATGCAGTAGATAATAAAATGACTCCTGGAATACAATTGTTAATTGCGCGAAAAGGAAAGGTGATTTATAATAAAAGCTTTGGAAAACACACGTACGATGGTGATGAAAAAGTTACGAATAATGATATTTATGATGTTGCTTCATTAACTAAAATACTCGGTACCTTACCGCTTGTTATGGAATTGGAAGAGCAACACGTTGTATCGTTAGATAGTAAGCTGAAAAATTTACTGCCAGAATATAAAAATTCCAATAAAAAAAATATAACGCTAAAACAAATGTTATCCCATTATGCTAAACTTACACCGTGGATACCATTTTATAAGGCCACGTTAGATTCTTTAACTAAAGCACCAAGCCCAAAATACTACAGGAATCAGTACAGTAAGAAATTTAATGTCCAAGTTGCTAATGATTTGTATTTAAGAAGCGATTATCCAGATTCTATGCAAGCTATTATTAAAGACAGTAAATTACTTAGTCGTTTACAATATAAGTATAGCGATTTACCTTATTACATTTTAAAGAAATATATTGAGAAGCATTACGACAAAACATTGGATATACTTGTTCAAGAACATTTTTACGAATCATTAGGAGCCAATATGACCATGTATAACCCATACCATAAAATAAGCAATAAATATATTGTTCCAACTGAAATCGATGATTATTACAGACATCAAGAAATACAAGGATACGTTCATGATATGGGTGCTGCAATGGAAAATGGAGTTGGTGGCCATGCAGGTATTTTTAGCAATGCAAATGATGTAGCTAAAATTATGCAGATGTATTTGCAAAAAGGGTTTTATGGTGGAAAGCGGTATTTTAAGCCAGAAACCATGGACAAATTTAATACCTGTTATTATTGCAGTAAAGATAATAG
>CAXBHA010000183.1:0-5729 GCA_963974955.1 uncultured Yeosuana sp.
GTTCATCATCACTTACCTCAACATTGAACTCTTCCTTCAAAAATTCAATAAGGAACAATAATCCCATAGAATCCAATAGACCAGTTTCGAAGATTAATGTGTCATCGGAAATAGCCTTGGTGTCGGACAGGGTTGCGCTTATTATATAATCCTTTACCTTACTTTTTGTTTCAATTTGTGTTAACATGGTCCTAATTATTTTTTTGGTTAAAATTGATGTTTTCTATTAAAGGGGTAAACTTAAATTTAATTCTTAATATAGAATAATATGATTAAGATAAATCGCCAAAAGGCAAATTATTACTGGTCAAAAGGAAATTTTTGAGGGTGTTTTCCCTGTATTTTATATTATCTATACAAGATAATTAATTAATATGGAATTGAACACTGGATTTTTAAGGGTAACCCTCAAAAATGACCTCAATTTCCTATAAAATTAGTTGTTAATTAAATGTGGAATGTTTTCTCTGAAAGTTGGAATTATAATTTTTAATTACTATTTATCGTTTAATATCGTAATTTTAACTACAAAAAAATAAAACAAAAGAACTATGCTGTTTCTTTGATATCCCTTAAGAAATCAGAAGGTAATTAGGATGCATGGAAAATAAAATCAGGATATGTTTGGTGGGTAGTGAAGATGCCCATAAAAGAATAGGGTTGGCACAGAATTTAATACGGAATAATTTTGAGGTTACCATACTCGGAACAAAGGATTATAATTACCCTGAGGGTATTAGGTATATTGGGTATAATTTAAATAGGAAATTCAACCCTATTTCGGATTTCATGACTATTATGGAGTATAGACAAATCCTAAAACGAAATAGCTTTGATATTATCCAAACATTTGATACAAAACCCGCCTTTATTCTGCCTTTTGCAACATTTGGACTTAAGGCAAAAATAGTCCGGACTATTACTGGAATGGGTACTATATTTATGTCCAATACTTTGAAGTATAGAATTTACAGAATTTTTTATAAAACATGTCATTTTTTGGTAAAAGGTAGGGTTTATCATACTACCTTTCAAAATGAAGACGATAGAAAGTATTTTATCGATAATAAGTTGGTCAGTCAATCGAATAGTTCTTTGATCTTTGGTAGTGGTATAGATCTGTCCAATATTAAAGAAAGAAAGAAGATTGGGAATAAGAATTTTACCTTTATATGTGTCTCAAGATTGGTTTATGAAAAGGGAATAATAAATTTCTTGGAAGCTGCCCAATTATGTAAGGATAATAATTATGATTTTAAATTTTTATTGGTTGGTCCTTTGGAGGAGGCATCTAAACGATTAAATTTAGAGATTGTAGAACAATATAGTAATGTTGTGGAATGGTTGGGGCCCAGATCGGATATTCAAGAGTTGATGCTTAGCGCAGATGCATTTGTACTGCCTACCTTTAGAGAAGGGTTTTCTAGAGTATTATTGGAAGCTTCGGCTTTAGGTTTACCTTCTATAACAACCAATGTTCCTGGAACAAATGAAATAGTAAGACATCTAAAAGAAGGTCTTCATATTGAAGTGGACAATTCTGCAGATTTGGCAAATGCCATGATACAATTGGCAGCGGATAGGTCACTGGCGGAGAATATGGGCAATAATGCCAGACTTCATGTAAAACAGTTTAGTTTAAGTGTAATAAGTGATAAGTATATAGATCTATATAAAAAAGCGATATGAAAATTCCATTTTCCCCACCTTTTATCAATGATGCTGTTAAGAATGAAGTATTGGATTCTTTGGAATCGGGGTGGATTACAACAGGTCCTAAAGTAAAAAAATTGGAAGGTCAGATAAGTGAACTAACCAATGCACCACAAGTTCTATGTGTTAATTCTTGGACGTCCGGCGCCATGTTGATGCTCAAATGGTTTGGGTTACAATCTGATGATGAGGTAATTATACCTGCATATACATATTCTGCCACAGCATTAGCAGTTATTCATGCTAATGCAAAACCTGTAATGGTTGATGTATCCGATGATTTCAATATTTCACTTGAAGCTATAGAAAAGGCAATTACCAATAAGACCAAAGTAATCCTGCCAGTTGATATTGCTGGATGGCCCTGCGATTATGGAGAAATTAACAAATTGGTTTTGGATAAAAAGTTTTTATTTGAACCATGTAATTCCATCCAAGAAAAGTTGGGAAGAATTTTGGTTATATCCGATGCGGCCCACTCAATTGGAGCTCAATATAAAGGGGCACAAACTGGAGTACTGACAGATGTTACTATATTTTCTTTACATGCCGTAAAAAATGTAACAACGGCAGAAGGTGGGGCCATATGCTTAAATTTGCCATTACCCTTTAATAATGAGGAGTTATACAATACATTGAGGTGTTATTCCCTGAACGGGCAGACAAAAGATGCCTTTACCAAGAGTAAGGCAGGGGCATGGAGTTACGATATTATCTATCCGGGGCTGAAAATAAATATGCCCGATGTATTGGCTGCAATTGGTATAGGTCAAATGGAATCTTATTTAAATGTTGCACTTCCTAAAAGGATTAGAATTTTTGAAGAGTACAATGATTGTTTTTCGGAAAAGGATTGGGCAATTGTACCTGAATATAAATCTAATAAAAAGCAATCCTCTTGCCACATTTATGCTTTGAGGATAGCTGGAATAAGTGAAAGTCAACGGGACCAAATTATAACTTTGATTGCGGAGTACGACGTAGCCGTAAATGTTCATTTTAAACCATTGCCACTGCTTAGCTTATTCAAAGAAATGGGATATTCAATTGATAATTTCCCTGGTGCATATGCGCAATATGCCAATGAAATATCCTTACCGATTTATCCACAATTATCGAGTGAGGATATAACTTATATTGTTAGCGCTGTTTGTGAATCTGTAGAACAAGTTTTATATGCTCAAGAGAAGTTTTGATGTAATCTGTTCTGGATTTGGCTTATTGTTTATTTCTCCCATTTTAATTTTTGTCTCCGGAGCAATTGCATTGACCTCAAAAGGGGGGATTTTTTATAAACAAAAAAGGGTAGGCCTACATGGCGAGAAATTTAATATTCTCAAATTTAGAACAATGTACATTGGTGCCGATAAAAAGGGTTTATTGACGGTTGGGGACCGAGATCCAAGAGTTACTCCAATAGGCTACTACCTTAGAAAATATAAATTGGATGAGTTGCCACAATTGTTTAATGTTCTTATTGGGGATATGAGTTTGGTTGGGCCTAGACCTGAGGTTTCCAAATATGTAGATTTATATTCTCCGGAGGATAGAATAGTACTTACGTTAAAACCTGGAATTACCGATTATGCTTCCATTTATTATAGGAATGAGAACGAAATATTGAAATCCTCCAGTGATCCGGAAAAAAAATATATCGAGGAGGTTATGCCTAGAAAATTGGAATTGAACAAAAAGTATTTCGCGGAGAAGGGGGTTTTGACGGATTTAAAAATTATCTTTTTAACTTTCAAATCTATTTTCAAATAGAACGAAAATGTGGGAAACTAAATTGATTATAAGGATAAATATTTTATGAAGTTGATATTAGGTAAAGAGAAATTCTTCTTATTGGTTACAGAATTTTTAAAATTGTAGGATTTATATTTGAGTATCCATCTAAAGAGGATAACTAATGGAATTTTCAACTACCAAGTTGGTTTTCTCTATGCGTCTGAGCTATATTTAACATGCACTTGAAATAATTGACTATTTTGGGGTAGTTTTGACCAATATCTCTAAACATTGAGATATTTCTTCTTAGAGATGAATGGAACTTCAAAATTGTCTAGGCAAACTTTAGTACCTTTTCCGTTTTGGCCAAAATAATGGAAATAATTCGTTCCAGATCGCTCTCTTGCAGATTTGTGCCGCTTGGCAAGCATAATCCCCGTTCGTAAATATTTTCTGCACTTCCATCTACATAGCAAGGATAATTATGGAATACGGGCTGTAAATGCAATGGTTTCCATAGCGGCCTAGATTCAATATTTTCGGATTCTAGGGCAATACGGATATCTTCCCTAAGCTTATAGGAAGATGTTAAAATACATGTTAGCCATCTGTTGGAATAATGGCCATTGGGCTCGTCCAAAAATTCAATCTGAGGAATTCCTTCCAATCTGCTTTTGTAGTATTCATAAATATTCCGTTTAGTTTTGATTCTTTCCTCCAATACTTCCATTTGGCCTCTGCCAATTCCAGCTAAAATATTACTTATGCGGTAATTATAGCCAATTTCCGAATGTTGGTAATAAGGAAACTCATCGCGAGCTTGGGTGGATAAAAAAATGGACTTTTTCTTTAATTCCAAATTTTTGGTCACTAAGGCTCCACCGGCCGAGGACGTAATTATCTTATTACCATTGAAAGAAATAATACCTAGTTCACCAAAGCTACTACATTGCACACCATTATACATACTGCCCAAAGCTTCAGCACTGTCCTCAATAACTGGGATTTTATATTTGTCGGCAATATTATTGATTTCATTCACCTTATAAGGCATGCCATAGAGATGTACAGCTATGATTGCCTTAGGTTTTTTTCCTAAAGCAATTCTTTCTTTGATTGCTTTTTCGAGATACAACGGGGACAGATTCCAAGTATCCCTTTCACTTTCAACAAATATAGGTTTGGCACCAAGATATATTATCGGATTGGCAGAAGCCGCAAATGTTAAGCTTTGGCAAATTACTTCATCATATTTTTTAACACCTAAGATTATAAGTGCCAAATGAATGGCGGCTGTGCCAGAATTTAAAGCTGTTACATGAACTTTTTCGTTAACATAATTGGACAATAAATGTTCAAAAACATCAATATTGTTTCCAACCGGGGCTATCCAATTATTGTCGAAGGCCTGGGAGGGGAAAGAAATATTTTTTTTTGGGAATTCAATATGAATTAAATTTATAAAACAACTATTAATAGGTTAATAAAATATCATTTGAGTGTTAGGTAAAAGTAGTTTAATTTTTTTTACACTATATCTCAAATGAGATGAAAATCGATGATATAATAATATATGGGTTAAATTTAATGATCAATAATAATATTTTGATATTTTCAATTTGTAAAAACATAATATTCTAACATGAGAATGGATTAGTAGGTGTACTTTTTATAAAATGTTCCATATCTAAATGGTATTTGGTTAATCTTATATCTTAATTATTTGTAACCTCTCTAGGATGTGTCCCTTTAAAAGCCTCCATAGTTATTGATTCACTTGCAGATACACCTTTGGCCCCTAAGACTATTTTAATCGTTTTAAGCAAAATAGTCAAATCGGTTTTTAAACTTAAATTATTGACATACCAAACATCATATTCAAATTTTTCCTCCCAACTAATACTGTTTCTTCCATTTACTTGTGCCCACCCGGTAATACCGGGTTTCACATTGTGCCGTTGTGCCTGTATTTCGTTATAAAGCGGCAAATATTCGATTAATAAAGGCCTTGGTCCTATGATGGACATTTCCCCTTTTAGTACATTTATTAATTGCAATAGTTCATCCAATGATGCCTTACGCATTATTGCTCCAATTCTAGTTATTCGCAAGTGGTCAGGTAGTGGATTGCCTTCAGTATCCCATAAATCCTTCATTGTCCTAAATTTTAGGATGGTGAAGATTTTTGAATTTTTTCCGGGCCTCTTTTGAAGAAAAAAAGGCTTTCCTTTTGTACTAACGGATAGCAAAATTATAAACAATAGAATTACCGGGCTAACCATTAC
>CAXBHA010000184.1:0-5724 GCA_963974955.1 uncultured Yeosuana sp.
CCGCAAAAACAGCCGAAGTGATGACTGGAAATTATTTTCATACTGGAGATATTGGAGAGGTGAGCTCTGATGGGTTTTTAAAAATTACCGATAGAAAAAAAGAAATGTTTAAAACCTCTGGAGGCAAATATGTAGCACCAGCACTTATTGAAAATGAATTAAAACAATCCCATTTTATCGAACAAGTAATGGTAATTGGTGAAGGCGAAAAAATGCCAGCTGCACTTATTCAACCTGATTTTGAATTTATCAAACACTGGATAGACAGAAAAGGAAAAGACATTAAACCCGATAATGAATCCATAGCCACTTCTCAAATCATAAAAGATCGCATCCAGAAGGATGTAAATAAAGCCAATTTAAAATTTGGCAATTGGGAACAAGTGAAAAAAATTGAACTTACCTCCGAAATTTGGTCAATAGAAACAGGTTTCCTAACGCCCACTCTTAAATTAAAACGCAAAGCAATAAAGGCACATTACAAAGACCTTATTGAAAAAATATATAGACCTTAATTATTGAATAAAAATTAAATATCAAGCTAATATTTAAAGCAATTAGTAATTATTATAATAAAATTTTAATTTATTCACAATATTTTAATATATTTAACAATACTAACTAATTAACTTTTATACAATGAAAACAAAAAATTTTCTTGGTTCCGGTATTGCCGGTGGTATTGCTAACTTTTTATTAGGTTGGCTTTTTTATGGAATTATTTTTAAAGACACATTTCCTCAGCCAGACGAAAGCTTAAATACTATGATGTTTATAGCATTAGGCTCTCTTACATTTGGCTTGTTTATTGCCTATATTTTTACAAAATGGGCTCAAATTTCTACTGTAACTTCTGGAGCAAAAGCCGGTGCGGTTATCGGTCTTTTCATTTCGTTATTCTATAATTTTTTTGGAATGGCAATGAATTCCGATGCCTCTTATCAAATGTTTGCAACAGATTTAGGAATCTCAATTGTAATGACTGCTATTACAGGAGCTATCATAGGTTTTGTGAACGGTAAAATGGGTTAAAAATTATCTTATATAAATAGTAGGATTAATAAAAACGTCTCGATAGGACGTTTTTTTTATGCCTAAATCTTTCCAAAAAAAATAAATTTATTATGCGTGCATAATAAATTTTTGTATATTTGATTTTGAAAAAATAATCCATGAAGGATAAAACCATTGATTATGTTCTAAGAACCAGCTGGTTAACCGTTTCAAAAATGTATAATGAAGAAGCGGCTAAATTTGACAGTACCATGGCTACTGGACTAACTTTGTTAAGCATTGATCAAGAAAAAGGAACACCCTCGACAGCTTTAGGCCCAAAAATGGGAATGGAAGCCACTAGTTTATCAAGAATATTAAAAACCATGGAAAAACATGGTTTAATTGAACGACGAGCAAATCCTGAAGACGGTCGAAGTGTGCTCATTTATTTAACCGAATTTGGAAGAGAAAAAAGAGCCTATTCAAAACAAAAAGTTCTCACTTTTAATGAAGCTATTAGAAATAATATTTCAGCAGAAAAATTAAATCATTTTTATGAAGTGGCAGAATTGATTAATGAAATGGTCACGAACAAAAAAATTTACAATCAAAATAAATAATTAGGTTATTAGATAATGAATAAACGTAGAATAAAAAAAATAGCAGTTATTGGTTCTGGAATTATGGGAAGCGGTATTGCTTGTCATTTTGCCAATATTGGTGTAGATGTACTATTACTGGACATTGTTCCAAGAGAATTAAATGACGCCGAAAAAGCCAAAGGGTTAACCCTTGAAAGTAAACTGGTAAGAAATCGTTTAGTAAATGATTCATTAGCAACTTCTTTAAAATCTAAACCTTCACCCATTTATCATCAACGTTTTGCAAGCAGAATTACTACCGGTAATTTAGAAGACGATATTGCAAAGGTGAAAGATGTTGATTGGATAATGGAAGTTGTTGTAGAACGCTTGGACATTAAAAAACTAGTCTTTGAGAAATTAGAAAAACACAGAACTCCAGGCACCTTAATTACATCAAACACTTCAGGAATTCCTATTCATTTTATGAGTGAAGGACGTAGTGAAGACTTTCAAAAACATTTCTGCGGAACACACTTTTTTAATCCCGCACGATATCTAAAACTCTTTGAAATCATTCCTGGCCCAAAAACGGATACTTCTGTATTGGATTTTTTAAATGGTTATGGAGAACAATTTCTAGGTAAAACATCGGTGGTTGCAAAAGATACACCGGCCTTTATAGGAAATAGAATCGGTATTTTTGGAATTCAGAGTTTGTTTCATCAAGTTAAATCATTAGGATTAACGGTTGAAGATATCGATAAACTAACCGGCCCCGTTATTGGCCGTCCTAAATCTGCGACTTTTAGGACAGTTGATGTTGTGGGACTAGATACTTTAGTTCATGTGGCGAATGGTATTTATGAAAATTGCCCGAAGGACGAAGCGCACGAATTGTTCAAATTACCAGGCTTCATCCATACAATGATGGAAAACAAATGGTTAGGAAGTAAAACGGGCCAAGGGTTTTATAAAAAGGAAGGTAAGGAAATCAAAGTGCTCGATTTAAACACTTTAGAATATCGTGATAGTAAAAAAGCAAATTTTGCCACTTTAGAGCTTACCAAAACAATCGATAAAGTTATCGATCGTTTTAAAGTATTGGTTTCAGGAAAAGATAAAGCAGGCGATTTTTATAGAAAAAATTTCGCGGCAATGTTTGAATATGTTTCAAATAGAATCCCTGAAATTTCAGATGACCTTTACAAAATAGATGATGCCATGAAAGCTGGTTTTGGATGGGAACATGGTCCGTTTCAAATATGGGATGCTATTGGTGTTGAAAAAGGTATTGCTCTCATGAAAGCCGAAGGCAAACAACCTGCCAGTTGGGTAAATGATATGCTAACATCAGGAAGCAAATCGTTCTATACGATTAAAGATGGTGCAAGTTGTTTTTATAATATTCAGAAAAAAACACAAGAAAAAATACCAGGACAGGATGCTTTTATCATTCTAGATAATATCAGAAAATCAAATGAGGTTTGGAAAAACTCAGGTGTTGTCATTGAAGATTTAGGTGATGGTATCCTTAACTGTGAGTTCCAGTCTAAAATGAACACCATTGGTGGTGACGTGTTGGCCGGTCTAAACAAAGCGGTGGATTTAGCTGAAAAAGATTTTCAAGGATTGGTTATAGGGAATCAAGGGGCAAATTTCTCGGTAGGCGCCAATATTGGAATGATTTTCATGATGGCCGCCGAACAAGAATACGATGAGCTTAATATGGCCATAAAATATTTCCAAGACACGATGATGCGTATGCGTTATTCCGCAATACCAACCGTTGCCGCTCCTCATGGCATGGCCCTTGGAGGTGGCTGCGAATTATCGATGCATTCAGACAAAGTTGTTGCCGCAGCCGAAACATACATCGGTTTGGTGGAATTTGGAGTTGGTGTCATTCCTGGTGGTGGCGGATCAAAAGAAATGGCGTTAAGGGCTTCCGATACGTTTAGAAAAGATGACGTGGAGTTGAATGTGTTGCAAGAGCATTTCTTAACCATAGGAATGGCAAAAGTAGCAACCTCTGCTTATGAAGCTTTTGATTATGGCATTCTTCAAAAAGGAAAGGATATTGTTGTTGTGAATAGAGACAGACAAATTGCAACAGCTAAAGCATATGCAAAATTAATGGCTGAACAAGGGTATACACAACCCATAAAACGTACAGATGTTAAAGTTCTTGGAAAACAAGCTCTAGGGATGTTTTTAGTAGGAACAGATGCTATGGAAGCGAGCAAATATATTAGTGAGCACGACCACAAAATAGCTAATAAATTAGCCTATGTCATGGCTGGTGGAGATTTATCTGAACCAACATTAGTTAGTGAACAATACTTGTTAGATCTAGAGCGCGAAGCTTTTTTAAGTTTATGTACAGAACGTAAAACCTTGGAGCGCATTCAACACATGTTAAAAACAGGTAAACCGTTACGTAATTAAAATCCCCTCTGCCTAACGGTATCTCCCCAAAGGGGAGAAATTAAAGAGGCAAATCATAAAATGAAGTATAACATTTAAATACCCATAAGAATTCCCTTTCCTTTGGAAAGGGCTAGGGAAATAAAAAAATGAAACAAGCATATATAGTAAAAGCATATAGAACAGCCGTAGGTAAAGCTCCTAAAGGTGCATTCCGTTTTAAAAGAACCGATGAATTGGGTGCGGAAACCATTCAGTACATGATGAAAGAATTACCAAATTTAGATGTTGCACGAATTGATGACGTGATTGTTGGTAATGCCATGCCGGAAGGTGCTCAAGGATTAAATATGGCGCGATTTATCTCTTTAATAGGATTGAATAGCGTTGATGTTCCTGGAGTAACGGTCAATCGTTTTTGTTCTTCAGGCATTGAAACCATTGCAATTGCAGCAGCTAAAATTCAAGCAGGCATGGCAGATTGCATTATTGCAGGTGGGGCAGAAAGTATGAGTTCCGTTCCTATGACAGGTTTTAAACCAGAATTAAATTACGACACCGTTAAAGCTGGCCATGAAGACTATTATTGGGGCATGGGAAATACGGCTGAAGCGGTTGCCAATCAATTTAAGGTTTCTCGTGAAGACCAAGACGAATTTGCTTATAATTCACATATGAAAGCGCTTAAAGCTCTAGCCGAAAATCGTTTTCAAGATCAAATTGTACCCATTAATGTAGAACAGACATATATTAACGAAAACGGTAAAAAAGCAACAAAAAAATACACGGTCACTAAGGATGAAGGTCCAAGGGCCGGAACTAGTTTAGAAGCTTTAGCAAAATTACGTCCCGTATTTGCAGCGAATGGTAGTGTCACTGCAGGAAATTCATCACAAATGAGCGATGGTGCCGCTTTTGTCATGGTAATGAGTGAAGCGATGGTAAAAGAATTAAATCTAGAACCTATTGCACGATTAGTGAATTATGCGGCGGCAGGTGTAGAACCACGAATTATGGGAATTGGCCCAGTGAAAGCCATTCCAAAGGCCCTAAAACAAGCTGGTTTAAAACAAAGTGATCTATCATTAATTGAATTAAATGAAGCCTTTGCTTCACAATCTATAGCAGTTATAAGAGAATTAGGTCTAAATTCTAACATCGTCAATGTGAATGGAGGAGCTATTGCCCTTGGACACCCCCTTGGATGTACTGGCACTAAATTATCGGTACAGCTTTTTGATGAAATGCGTAAACAAAACATGAAAAACAAATATGGTGCAGTCACCATGTGTGTAGGAACTGGACAAGGCGCCTGTGGCATATTTGAGTTTTTGAGTTAAGAAAATAGATAAATAGAGTCTAGAATCTAGACTTAAAAAATATAAATAAATTAACAAAACACAGTCTAGAATCCAGTATCTAGCTGTCTAGAATCTAAAAAACAATGGAAACAACAGAAAAAGAATTATTAAGAGGCGGTCAATTCCTGGTAAAAGAAACCAAATGCGAGGATGTATTTACTCCTGAAGATTTTTCGGAAGAACAAAAAATGATGAAGGAAGCAGTCATGGAATTTAACGACCGTGAAATTATTCCAAACAAACCAAGGTTTGAAGCAAAGGATTATGCCTTAACAGAAGCTTGTATGAAAAAAGCAGGTGATCTTGGCTTTTTAAGTGTTGCAGTTCCTGAAGCTTATGGTGGTTTGGGTATGGGTTTT
>CAXBHA010000185.1:0-5709 GCA_963974955.1 uncultured Yeosuana sp.
GGTTTATAAAAGTGGTATATTAGAAGAAAACTATAAGTTAACTTCATCGCTCTTTGACATGGGTTTAGATAGTATAACTGTTAAAAACATTATTAGTAGTTCTAATCTGCAAGTGTTTAAAAACAAGGGTTTTTCAAATCGGGATTTGGATCAAAACTTAAGTCCTAGTTTCAGTCATAGTAGTTTGGTTGAAGCACAGAAAAATTCTTTTGATAAAAACTTTAAGGCATATGCAAAAACATTTCCTGTATATAAGCGCGTTTCAACAGAAGAAATTTCAAAGTTGCTTTCAAGAAAACTAAAAGAAGACTATATTGATATTAATTACGAATTCGCTATTTACAGCAATGATTTGGCTACAAAAGTGCATAGTGATGGGTTTGAAAGAAATCCAGTAACGACGTTTAGTGTCCCGATTTTTTATGATGAAAATAATCAAACCAATTATAAGCTTTTAGTGAATTTTCCTGATGACAATAAATTTATTCTATCAAGTATTATAGGAATGATATTGTTGTCAATAATCTTTACATCAATTATTATTATTGCCTATTCGAGTGCCTTGTATCAGTTAGTAAAACAACGTAAAATTTCTCAAATAAAAACGGACTTTATTAATAACATGACCCACGAATTTAAAACACCAATAGCAACCATAAACTTGGCATTAGACGCCATAAGGAATCCTAAGATTATTGATGATAAAGACAAAGTACTTCGTTACCTTGGGATGATAAAGGAAGAAAACAAAAGAATGCATGCACAAGTGGAAAACGTTTTAAGAATATCGAAACTTGAAAAGAATGAACTTAATATAAGTAAAGATAGAGTTAATTTGCACGAACTAATTGAAGACGCTATAACACATGTCGAGTTGATTGTTGAAGACAGAAAAGGATTTATTAAAACCTTTTTTGATGCCGAAAAAAGTTCGGTTTTGGCGAATGACACCCATTTTACAAATGTTATTGTTAATATTTTAGACAATGCCATAAAGTATTCTCCAGATGCACCAAAGATCGAAGTGTATACAGAGAATGCAGGAACAAATATTTTATTAAAAATCAAAGACCATGGAAGTGGAATGAGCAAAGCAGCTCAAAAAAGAGTGTTCGAAAAATTTTATAGAGAACACACTGGAAATATACATAACGTTAAAGGTCACGGTCTAGGCCTTTCGTATGTGAAACGTATAGTAGATGACCATCAAGGTCATATTTCTGTCGAAAGTGAAAAGGATAAAGGAAGCACATTTACAATAAAGCTTCCATTAATAACATAATACTATGGAAGAACAAAACAAAAAAATTTTATTAGTTGAAGACGATCCAAATTTCGGAACGGTTCTTAAAGATTATTTGATGATGAACGATTATGATGTTGTGCATGCCAAAAATGGTATGGAAGGATTTGAAAAGTTCAAAAAAGACGATTTTGATTTGTGCATCTTAGATGTGATGATGCCCTATAAAGATGGGTTTACATTGGCTAAAGAAATAAGAGAAAAAAACAAGGATGTGCCTATTGTATTTTTAACCGCAAAAGCTATGAAAGAAGACGTGTTAAAAGGGTACAAAGTTGGCGCCGATGACTATTTGAATAAACCTTTTGATAGTGAAGTGTTGCTTATGAAAATAAAGGCAATTATGCAGCGTAAAGCCACTGAAACAATTTCAGACAGTAAACAATTTGAATTTAAGATTGGTGAATTCGACCTAAATTCTAAATTGCGTTTTTTACGTTACATGGGTGGAGAAGCTGTTAAATTATCACCAAAGGAAAATGAATTATTGCGTTTACTTGCGTTACATGAAAACGATTTAATGCCCAGAGCGTTGGCACTTACCAAAATTTGGAGAGATGATAATTACTTTACCTCGCGAAGTATGGATGTATATATTGCCAAATTACGCAAGTACCTAAAATTAGATGAAAAAGTGGAAATTCTTAACATTCACGGCGAGGGCTTTAGATTAGTGGTTAATAGCTAATACCATAAGAATATTATATGTTTAAAAAAAAAAATCCAGCTTTATGCTGGATTTTTTTTATGCAATATTATATTGTAAATTGAGATTTCTCCTATCGTCGAAATGACAAATCACTATATCCCAGTATTTTAGCACAATAATGTAGTTTGCTTTTTTAATCGAACTCAGGTTATTAAAGCTTTCAGTAGTTTTTTCGGGTTCTGTCTGTTGTCCCAAAATGCAGAAACTATTATTTCTTTTTCAGTCGTTTTATAATAAATGCTGTAGTTTCCCAAAGAAGCTACTCGTACATTTTTAAAATCAGTTCTTTTGTATAATTCAGGGTTTTTAGTGATTTGATTTGTTCTATCACTAACTAATTTCAGTAACTTAATGGAATATTTACTTGACTTGTTTCGGTTAACCTAATATTCCAGAATTCCTACGAATTGAATGTCAGCTGTTCTAGTCCAAATTATATTGCGTTTAGCCATTCAAGATTTCGTTTATTCATAGCCTCTTGTGAAATCAGTTTTCCATTTTGAATATCCTTTTCACTCATTTCCAGCATTAGTTTTTGTTCATGAGTCAGTTCAACAATGTCTGATTCAGATTCGCTTGATGAAATTAATTTATCTAGAGCTACTAAAAAATCTTTGTTTCTTATTGAAAGAATTTTGTCAATCAATCCGTTTCGTATTTTATCTACTGTTGCCATTTCATCAAATTTATTATAAAAGTCCGAAATTTAGTTGAGTTTCCCTGTCTTGACAACGGAATTTGGTATGGTGAAATAGTATTAGATGAAGCTGTATTAGAACTATTGCTTAAAAGTTAAAACGCTTGTATTAAAGAAAACTTATTCAATTAATGTGGAACACTAAATAGAGCCAATGACTTATACGGATATGACGATGTAGCTTCAAATGAAAAGTATGCGCTAAAAAAAGAGAACTCAAAGCGAGGGTGTTTTATAAACTTTATAAACTTATTTTTATTATTCAAAAAAAAATCAAGAATAATATCTTTTTTAATTGAATTTGATATGATTTGTGTGAGTTTGGAATACCAGTGCCAAAAAGGGCAAAATGTTTTAGCTATGTTGTACCCAAACAAAAAACCCAAGATCTTTAACCTTGGGTTTACCTTGTAGCGAGAGGGGGGCACGATCCCCCGACCTCCGGGTTATGAATCCGACGCTCTAACCAGCTGAGCTACCTCGCCATAATTTAAGGCTGCAAATATAAAAACAATATTATTGTCAACAAACATAAGTTGTGCAAAATATTATTAAAAATTGTAGCTAAACTTATCAATTTATGTATATATTGAGCAACATAAATTTTAAATGCACACATGGACGATAAAATTAAATTTGAAATAGAATTTCCCATACACGCTTCACCTCAATTGCTATATCAATATATATCTACACCATCAGGATTGTCTGAATGGTTCTCAGACAATGTTAACTCTAGAGGTGAATTATTTACTTTTATTTGGGATGATAGTGAAGAACAAGCTAAACTTTTGAGCAAGAAATCTGGAGAACGCATAAAATTTAGATGGTTAAATGATGAAGAAGATGAATTAACCACCTATTTTGAGATTAGAATTCAAGTTGATGAAATCACGAAAGATGTATCCTTAATAGTTGTTGATTTTGCTAATGATGATGAAGTTGAAGAAGCTAAAATGCTTTGGGAAAATCAGATTTCCAGCTTAAAACAAGTATTGGGTTCTGCATAATTGGAAGAATTATAATTTAAATATAAGCGTCCTAACCTTAATTTAGGCTAAGGTTTTGGGCTTTTTTTATGATAGATTTTAACGAACATTTTGTTGAGGACAACAATTTACTGTCCATAGATAATAGAGGGTTTAATTATGGTGATGCACTTTTTGAAACCATAAAAGTATCTCATGGAAAATTATTGTTTTGGGAAGATCATTATTTCAGACTTATGGCATCCATGCGTATTATGCGAATGGAAATTCCAATGAAATTCACTTTGGAATTTCTTGAAGATCAAATCCAAAAGTTACTTAAGAGCAACCAAATGCACAACGTATCATCCCGGGTAAAATTAATGGTATATAGAAAGGCAGGCGGATTATATTTACCTAGCACAAATGCAGTCGGTTTTGCAATAACCGCTAATAAACTTGAAGACGATTTTTATCTGATTAAAAATAATACTTACGAGGTGGATTTGTTTAAAGACCTTTATGTGTCACCAAGCTTGTTATCAACTTTAAAAACAAATAACAAGGCAATTAACGTTATAGGCAGTATCTATGCAAACGAAAACAAACTGCAAAATTGTCTTTTGTTAAATACAGATAAACAAGTTATTGAAGCCCTTAACGGGAATATTTTTGTAATAAAAGGAAATATCATAAAAACACCACCTTTAGCAGATGGTTGTTTAAAAGGCGTTATGCGAAAACAACTTATGGAAATTATACACCAACTCCCGGAATATAAATTATTGGAAGCTTCGGTTTCGCCTTTTGAACTTCAAAAGGCCGATGAAATCTGGATAACCAATGTGATTGTCGGGATACAGCCTATCACGAAATACAGAAAAAAACACTTTGTTTCCGATATTTCAAAAAAAGTATTGCAAAAATTAAATGTAAAGATGCGATTGGATTAATTGTAATTAGGATTTTCTGGTGCGTTTGACCATATACTGTATTCACCACCAAATTCTAACATTTTTTCTTTCCAGAAAGATTCATAGTCTTTCTGTATTATGGATTTTTTATAAATGTTTTCGGTTACTACCCACGAATTGGCTTTTAGTTCAGTTTCTAACTGACTGGATTTCCAACCAGAATATCCAAGAAAAAAACGAATGTCATTATCGTTTATTTCATTGGTTGCAATAAGTTCGGCCACTTTATTAAAGTCTCCTCCCCAAAATATACCAAGTGAAATCTCAATACTATCAGGAATCAATTGTGGCACGGTATGTATAAAATACAGATTGTCCTGTTCAACAGGACCTCCATTATAAACTGTAAAGGTAGCTCCAACTTCAGGGACCAAGTCACTAATTGTATACTGTAAGGGCTTGTTAAGGATAAAACCTATTGAACCCTCGCCATTGTGGTCGGCTAATAACACTATAGACCGATTAAAGGAAATATCGCCAATAATAGCAGGTTCGGCAATCAACAAATCACCTTTTTTGGGTTTCGTTGTAATCATTTAAGGCGTTTTAGGTGATTAAATCTAATATTTATTTATTTAAAAAACAATACTTTTATATTTTTTTTGAATGTCCATATTCATTCATAATACCATTTTTGCCATTCAGAATGGAGTGAAACGAAATGAAGGATCCATTGAAAACCAATGCGGTTCCTCCTTTGTAGGAATGACAGAATTATTATGTTTTCAGACTTATGACAAATTATGGACATTCAATAATTTTTTAAATAAAAAATGCCTTCTAAAGAGAAAGCATTTTATAAATATTAAACGAAGTAAATTAGTTTACTGCTCTTGATAAATCTGAACCGGCTTTAAACTTAACTACTTTTTTAGCTTTAATTTTTATGGTTGCCCCGGTTTGTGGATTTCTACCATCTCTTGCAGCTCTTTTAGAAACTGACCAAGAACCAAACCCTACCAACGATACACGTTTGCCTTTTTGTAAAGCCCCTTCGATATCAATCAATAACGATTCTAATGCTTTTTTTGCAGCTGCTTTTGTAATTCCAGCATTTT
>CAXBHA010000186.1:0-5704 GCA_963974955.1 uncultured Yeosuana sp.
TATTGTACCGGCAGCTGGAGTTACACATGCTTTAAGTGGTATAGGCGAAGCTTTTTTAGATGGCATTCCCATGCTTATCATCTCGGGTGGGATTCGCACAGATGTCAATAAAAGTTATCAACTTCATGAATGGGATATGCATTCGGTATTAAGTGGAATCACAAAAAAGACTTATAAAATAACAACGCATCAAGAAATAATGTCAAGTGTTTTTGAGGCTTATAATATTGCGATTTCCGGAAATCCAGGACCTGTTTTTATCGAGATACCGGCAAATATCCAATTGTTCAAAGGTGAAGTTTCAGAAATAGCATCGTATAGAAAGCCAGAAATCAACCCGATAATACTAGGGTCTCAAATAGACGAAGCCATTCATATAATTTCAGAATCTAAAAAAGTGGGATTGTTTTTAGGGTGGGGAGCCAAAGAGGCGACCCATATTAGTGTACAAATTGCTGAGAGATTAAATGCTCCTGTATCCACAACACTACAAGGGTATAGCGTGTTTCCAGGTAATCATGGGTTATTTACAGGAATGGGGTTTAGCGCAGCATCGGTACCGGCTTCAGAAAATGCTTTTAAGGATGTTGATTGTTTAATTGCCGTAGGAACACGGTTTGCAGAAATCCCTACAGGAAGTTATGGCGCAAAAGTCCCTGAAAACCTTATTCATATCGATATAGATAAAAATGTGTTCGACAAAAATTATAAAAGCAAACTGGCCATAGAAGGCGATGCAAAGCAGGTTTTAGAATGTTTATTACTGGGACTCACAAAAAGAAATATAAAAAAATTCAATGCTCATTTAATCAAAACTATTGAAAAAGATAAACAGGCGTATTATAAGGAGTGGTCCGATTATAAATTCGATCGGGTAAATCCCTATAATTTCTTCAAGAGCTTAAGGCACCATCTTGATAATGATGCCATTACTGTTGTGGATGATGGCAATCACACCTTCCTAACCGTAGAGTTATTTCAGAATCTTAAAAGCAAACATTTAATTAGTCCTACAGATTTCAATTGTATGGGGTACTGTGTGCCGGCAACTATAGGAGCTAAATTTGCCAATCCAAACAAACAGGTCATCGGAATTGTTGGTGATGGAGCTTTTTTAATGACTGGGCTAGAGTTGTTAACAGCAAAACGGAATAATTTAGGGATTGTGATTTTTATTTTTCATGATGGCGAGCTTTCCCAGATATCTCAAGGTCAAGAAATCCCTTATAATAGAAAAACATCCACACAATTGGGAGATTTTAAATTAGAAGGCATTGCAAACGCTGTTGGCGCCGAATACTTAGTTTTAGAAAATGACGCTCAGATAGATCAAACTATTAGTGCTGCACTCAAGGAGGCCGAAGCAAATAAAATTGTCTTGGTTGATGTGCATATAGATTATAAAAAAAGAACACGGTTTACTAAAGGCGTAGTGAAAACGGTTTTAGAAAATTTTCCCTTTAACGATAAAGTTCGGTTTATTGGCAGGGCTATAAAAAGAAAGATTTTAGGATAAATAATAGTGGTGATGAAACGAACATTAACAAATTTTAAAAATTTCTTCACAAAAGGGGGTGTTTAAAATTTTTAATATAAGAGCGTAGCGGTTACATACGTTCTTGATTTTTTAATTTTCTTATTGTCAAATAATTACAAAAATTTAAACGTATGAAAAATTCAATAAATAAATGAAACATTTAGAGCAAAAATTAATTTTGATAACAGGCGGAGCATCTGGAATTGGAAAAATAATGGCCCGTATGATGTTAGAGCGGAATGCCCAGGTTATCATTTGGGATATAGACCAATCAAAAATTGATGGAACCCTCTCAGAATTTAACAGTAAAGGCTCCATTTTTGGATTTAAGGTTGATGTTTCCAGTATTGAACAAATTCAAGAAACTGCCAAAAAGGTAAAACAAGAAATTGGAGCTATTGATGTGCTTATCAATAATGCCGGAATTATTGTAGGTAAATATTTCAACGAACATTCCACCACAGACGTTACAAAAACAATGGAGATAAATGCAAATGCACCCATGTTAATTACTAAGGAATTTCTAGAAGATATGTTAAACAGAAATTCTGGTCATATCTGCAACATAGCGTCTTCAGGCGGCCTTATTTCAAATCCAAAAATGTCAGTTTATGTAGGTAGTAAATGGTCTGTAATAGGCTGGTCTGATAGTTTGCGTATAGAAATGAAACAAATGAATAAAAACATTAACATTACTACCATAATGCCCTATTACATTAATACAGGAATGTTTGATGGCGTACATTCCAAAATACCCATTCTTAAACCTGAGGCAGTCGCGCTAAAAATTATTAAAGCCATCGAAAAAAACAAAAAAATGCTGACAGTACCAGGGTATATCTATAGACTAACCAGATTCGGACAAGCCATTATGCCTATAAACATATTTGATTGGTTTACGGGAAGTGTCATGGGAATATATAAAACAATGGAACATTTCACAGGTCGCAAAAAATAGTCGTCTTTTTACAATATATCCATCTTTTCAAACCTTGCTATCAATGATCTGCTTGTAATGTATCTGTGCCGCCCAATAAACCCTACCAATTCTTGAGGATTATAAATTAAAATTGGGATCTGTTGAGGACAAATGTAAAATTCACTTTCCCTATGATAAAATTTGGTAACATGCGTTTCAATTGAAGATTTCTTGCAAACCATGCGTTCTTTATATTAGTTCTAACCTATTTTTCTAATCTATGTAAAGCATTCCAATCTTCTTACTCCCTTTGGTTATTGGGAGAAAAAGGAATCCTTATCCATCGGTTAAACCCCTAAACCATTGACAAATTTCTGCATCTGTAGAAAACAATATAATTATTTTGAACAAAAAAACCACGTCATATCTCTTGAAGCGGTTCTTTTGATCGACACTTTTTCACTAATTCGCCCTAACTTCATTCCACTTTTCAGAAAGTTTAGTAAGATTCGATTTCATTAAATCATCGGGTGTCATGGCAATTCTAAATTCACAAATAGCTTCAAAATTTAAAAACCAAGGCTCCGCAATAGATGGGACTTTTGACGCATCTGCAACATCTACTACCATAACCGCACCGCGGCTACCATCAATTTCCGTAAAGTAAATACTCTCTGGTTTAATGTCATCAATCACGCGACCGATAACTTCACCAACTGAACCATCTCTAACCATTGAATTAAAAGGCTCAATAGGATAGACTACATTAACTAACATTTTCATGATTATTAATTTTAGGATTAATATCCATAAAGATAAGAAATAAAACAATTACTTTCATTGTTAGCCTTTCATATTGAGGTAATTACACTTAAAAATATATCTTAAAAGAATGAACATACTAATATACAATTAGCCTAAAACAAAAAAGCATCCCAATCTTCTGTAAAGAAAAAAGGAAAGCTTTCCATCGGTTCAACTACTTAAACCTTGGCAAACACTGAGTGCTTACCACAACACAACTTCTTCAACTTGCCAAAAAAAGCCCTAATCTCTTAGAGCTTTTGACAATTTGGCGGTCTGGACGGAATCCGAACCTTACTCTTTCAGCCCATATAGAATCAGACACTTGCTAATTTTCACTAAGCATGTTGACGATTTGTGAACTTATATATGATTTTAATTTTGTCAAAATAACTTTCAGCAAGCAAATATATAATTAATGAATTTACTGACCAACACATATATCAATTAATTTAAACTGGAGTATAAAAGTAAATTGAGTTATAAATTAAAGCGGATAATTGTTATTAATGGGTCGCTCAACTCAGTATAAACAATCCTAATTTTAATGTTCCATAAGGTCTTTTGTGGATAAAGCAATACTTCGCACAAAATTCAAGTAAAGCCTAATGTTAGTGACCATAGTTCTGGTTTCTTTTTTTGTTCAGGTTATCTACAAAGCCAGAAAATGGACTAACCTGCTTTTGTTGGTTTATTTTAAACCCATTTTGAACAAAATTTTTAGCAAGCTCTTGCCAACTTTTCACATTTTGACTTTCATTTATTTCCCAATGTTTTGACCTGTAATATGCATAAAACTTTTTTCCTTCTATCTCCGGCCAATTATTAGTTTTAAAAAAAAGAAGAACTTCTAATTCATTAAAAATTTCATTATTCTGTTTATTAAAGTTTTCTTTTGTTTTATGTTTATAAAAAGGTACCAAATTTTGGCTTGGTTCTGGGTCGCTGACGGCCAAGTTTTGAACCTCCAGTGTACCAGTACTTGTACCGAATTTGATCATGTTAATCTTTGAACCTATAGATGGATGGTAAGAAGGATAATACCTCAAATATTCCCAATCATGTAAATCCCTAAGATAATTGTGATAGGTTGTTTTGGATTTGATTTTTGCTCTTTCCATAATGAGCTCCCTATTGATGTTTAAGGTCTTTTGGAAAAACTTTCGATTCCATTTATGAAAGAATGCCAAGTAGAGCGTTATGTGCCCCTGTTTAACCCTATGGTCATTGTGAAACCGTTCAAAAACGTTATTGAGCTGTGTAATATAATTTACTTTTTCCATAATTCATCTTTTTTAATTTCATCTATGTTATTTTCACAACAGCGAACTTTATTTTGTGGACTTGGATTATCTTTTTCTAGTATCAATTTCTATTTATTTGTCTCAACCGATTGAAAAAGTGCTTGCAACATCGCTACGGTTGATTTAGTTTGTTGATACCCACTAATGCTTGTCCAAGGCGTCCTACTGCTTATCTCAATTTTGGTACGACACAGGTACACTACATGTATTTATTTTGGTCATGTTCGTTTAATTTCCATTGTTCTATTTTGAACCCTTTTGACATGTTATACATTGTTGCTTTTTCTAAAATTATCGAAATCGATTTTGTCCAGATTTAGTTTCAAGTAGTCTTTTCCAAAACTTCGTTTTTCAACATTAACCTGGTCCAATAATTTTGTCATTTTATTTTTGAAACCCATATTTTCTTCTTGTATTAGTTTATATTGTTTTTTATAGAATGCCAACTCCTCATTTTCCGTAATCAACACTGGAGATCCAAAATCAAAATCTTCCTCCTTTTCGATGTTGGCCGTTTCGTACAAAAGGCTCTGCAATATTTCGGCGGTGGGCTTGGTCTGGTGCTTTTCTATGTTCTTTAAAATGGCGATCACGGCATTGATGCGCTTGTTGGTCCGGTTGTTATGGATCCCCAAATCGTCATCTGGGGCCAGATCGTTCCGTTCAAAAAAATAGAGCATTGCTTCCAGGGCCTGTGTATGGGATACAGAGATCTGTCTTGAGAATTTTCTAAATTTTATGGCAACCGCTTTCTTTACATTGATCCCAGAAAAGCTATATTTTGAATATTCTGCCATTTTTTGCTGCAAATAAACGCCTGTTTTCAGGGGCTTTACAGCGTTTTGCTGCAAAGCCTTTATTTTAATTATTTTTTGTTCTTTTTAACCAATTGATTATCAATTGTTTAAATAATAATATCAACTGTAACACCGGCTTGCCGTGTTACCCTCTTGCTTCTCCATATTTTGTCCCGCAGGGACCAAAATTTTTCAAACAACCTACCTTTTCGGTAGTTGCTTTTTTTTAGGTATTCCTGCTCTATTAAAGGTATTGGATTGTGGGTTTAAGCCCAAACGGGGATTGTTGTCAAATGGTGAGGTTTGGCAATGGATTTTATGTTTTTTGATTTAACGTACGGTT
>CAXBHA010000187.1:0-5700 GCA_963974955.1 uncultured Yeosuana sp.
ATCGGGTGGTTTTAATTTATCATGGAATTTATTTGATGGCGGTAGCACCATTGCAAGAGTTAAAAGCGCAAAAATCAGTTTGCAAAATCAGCAATTGCTAAAAGAACAAACATTAGTTAATTTAGAGCGTGATTTCAATAATGCTTGGGATGACTATCAGAACAAATTAAATATTTACAACATTAGGGAGGAAAATATTGCAACCTCACAAAACAACTTTGATCGAACGGAGGAAAAATTTAAATTGGGACAAGTAAATTCAATTGAATTCAGACAAGCGCAGCTCAATTTACGTAATGAAGAATTGAGCAGAAATATTTCAAAATATGAGGCCAAGTTGGCGGAGTTGAGAATGCTTCAGCTTAGTGGAGAGCTTTTAAATGTGAATTTTTAAGTTTTAAAATTCCTTTATTCCAATTAAAAGTTTATTAAGGTTTTTATGGAGTTTGAAAATTTTAATTGAATGTCCGTAATTTGTCATAAGTCTGAAAATATAATGATTTTGTCATTCCGACAAAGGAGGAACCGCATTGATTTTAATGGATTCTTCATTTCGTTTCACTCCATTCTGAATGACAAAAATGGTATTATGAATGAATACGGACATTCAAAAAATTTTAAAATTTTAATTAACAGGTTGTAGTTCATCGAATTCAAATGTTAAAAAAAAACGCATTACAGCGAATAAAATAGTTTTTAATCCTGTTTTAGGTTACTTTCGTTTTTAAGTTAATCCTACAATTTATTCGACATGAGAAAATTAAACCACTTATTTATTTTGTTTTTTATCACATCTTTTTCTTTTGCCATTATACCTCCAAACGAAAAAGATGCCTTGATTGCTTTGTATAATTCAACCAATGGAAAAGAGTGGAACTCTACTTGGGATTTAAAAGCTTCTGAAAATACTTGGTATGGTGTAAAAATTGAAAACAATCATATAGTTGAATTAAGTCTTCAATTTAATAACCTTCAAGGTGTTTTGCCTCCAGAAATAGGAAATTTAGTAAATCTTCGAAAGTTAAATTTAGCGTTTAATAAACTTGGCGGAAAATTGCCATCCACAATAAAAGATCTAAAAGAATTAAAATCGTTGGAATTGTTTATGAATGGATTTGCCGGGAACATTCCTACTGAATTGGGCGAGTTGAAAAATTTGGAGACCTTAAAATTATACAGTAATAATTTTTCCGGACAAATCCCTCTGGCGCTTATGAAGTTAACCAATTTAAAGGAATTGTTATTAGGAAGCAACTTTTTAACCGGGACCATTCCTAGCCAAATAAATGCCTTAACGAAACTAAACAAGTTGAGTTTGATTGACAATAAATTGGAAGGAAAGATTCCAGTAGAAATTGCTCAATTAAAGAATTTAGAAGAATTGATATTATCCAAAAATGAATTAACAGGTGATTTGCCAAAGGAATTTTTGAGTTTAGCTAAATTAAACACAATCATGGTGAGTGATAATAAATTAAACCAAGATTACATAAGTATTTCCGGTAAAAACCCACCGAGTATAATGAGTTTTCAAATAGACAATGCTACCGCAACTATGGATATTGAAAAAGAATAGTTTGAATTATAAGTTAGAGTTTACTTTTTGAATTTTTAAAATAGGCAACATGTATACATGTTGCCTATTTTTTTGATTATAATAGAGATACACGAATATTATTTTACATCTCTATATTGTCTGGAAAATATTTTTCTATGTTATTGGATTATTTGATTTCTAATCAAAGGTATATTGGAGATTGTGAGGTTTGTTGTAACGCTATAGATATAAAAGCAGACTGTTTAAATTCGTAGTTGGCTTATTTTCAATCAGATAGTATTGGGCAATAATATTTTTATTATTATTCTTGTTAAAATTAAAAAGGATTGTATATTTGCAGTCCAATATCGCGGGATAGAGCAGTAGGTAGCTCGTCGGGCTCATAACCCGAAGGTCACTGGTTCGAGTCCAGTTCCCGCTACTAGTAAAATCAAGCCTTTCAAGAAATTGAGAGGCTTTTTTATTTCAACAGGTACAGAATAGGTACAGAATAAAAGTTTTTTCATTTTTTTAATAGTATTTGATACTATTTGATTCATTTTGATATTCTTCTAGTCTTTTTAATAGAACTCATTTAAACTTTTTCCATTTGCTAAAAAATTGCCCTTTTTTACCCATTTTTTGTCTTTTTCTTCTTCCGTAGCACTGCTATGCAACTCAAAAAACACTTCAAATGGTCAAAAAATGTCTAATTTTCGCTTAAACGCAGAAAGTTTAAATGAGTTCGGTTATAAAAGGAAATTATTCTTTCCAGTATTATAATAAATTTCATTTTATAGTTTGAATCTCATAAACTTAACCAGAAATAATTTCTAAAATCTGCCTTTCCAAATCCCAACATTTGCCAAAATCCTTGATTTCCATTGTTAATAACCCAAAATACACTCCAAAACGACATAGGTAACATTTCATAAATCTACATATTAACGACACTTTAATTATTTTTCGGATTTAATTCCCCGACGCTTGCGTCGAAATAAAAAGGATATTCTTATTTAATACTTCGTGACCTTGGGTCGAGGTAGTTTATTTGCATTAAGGTGCTAAAACAATTCTTATGAAACAGATGCCTTATATACGTGTGGGGCGCCTCTTATTATAAATGCGTTAAACCTCCGACCATCGCAGGCCATTTTAATGATATTTTAGTGCATTTTAGTGCATTGTAACATGGAGACCATCAAGCAAGACCACGGCGAGGACCATTTAAGTAACATCCCCAAATACAATGGCTTTACCTGCATACCTAGTCATATGGTGGATTTTCAACAGGAATACTTAGGGTTTTACAATATTTATTCGCCTTTGGGCAAGTCTTACAGGGAAGGTGATATTTTGCAATCCCTAACATTCGTAAAACACATTTTTTGAAAACATTTTGAATTGGGCTTGGATTATTTGCAATTGTTATATATAAAACCCATTCAGGTATTGCCCATTTTGTGTTTGGTGTTTGGGATAGTTTCATTCTTATTTGTAATATTTAAATAGAATAAGGGATATCGTTGAGTCGTTTTATTTTTTTCAAAGCATAAGATGATTTTTAAAATTTGTAATTTGCATCTTATATTTTAAAGTTAAATGGCAAGACTCAATAAGCTTTTATTAATCATTATTGCAATATGCCTTTGTTCTTGTTCAGAAAATGAGACGAAGACTTACAAAATAGGATTTTCCCAAACAGGATTCAATGACGAATGGCGTAAAGCCATGAACCAATCCATGAAAATACAAGCTGGGTTTTATCCAGAAATTGAACTTACCATTCTTGATGGCGAAGACAATGTTGAAAAACAAATTAAAGATATTGATCTACTATTAAACGAGGGCGTAGATATGTTAATTGTGTCGCCAGTTAAATCGAAACCCATTACGCCCATTGTTGAGAGAGCTTATAAAATGGGAATTCCTGTTTTAATTGTTGATAGAAAAATTGAAGGGCAAAATTATACAGCTTACTTAGGAGGCGATAATTACCAAGTTGGAACAAACGTTGGTAATTATTTGGCATCTATTGATACAGAGAGTAAAAAAATTATTGAAATTAAGGGTTTGTCTGGATCTTCGCCTGCACTAGAGCGTAGTTTGGGTTTTAATAACATAATAAAGAAAACAACTCATTTACAAATTGTAAAAACCATAGAAAGCAATTGGGAAAGCTATTCTATTAAGGACAGTCTTTCCAAAGTTCTAAATGAGATAAAAGATGTTGATTATATTTTTGCCCATAATGATAGAATGGCATTGGGCGCTTGGGAAATAGCCAAAGAAAAAGACTTGCACCATGCTATAAAATTTATAGGTGTAGATGGGTTGCCCGGGCCTAATGGAGGGATTCAATTGGTCCAGGAAGGTGTGCTTTTAGCCACCATATTGTACCCCACAGGAGGCGATGAAGCCATTAGGCTAGCCATGAAAATATTGAAAGGTGAAAAAATACCTAAAAACAATATTTTAAATACTACGGTGATAGATTCTAGAAATGCTGACATTATGAAAAATCAATATGACAAGATTAATCAGCATCAAATTGATATTGAAAACCAGCAGATAAAAATAAAGAGGCAAGAAGAAACCTACTCTACCCAAACAAACATTTTAAAACTTTTATTGGGCTTATTAATTACCAGTGTTCTACTTGGAACTCACAGTATTTACTCTGGTTTTACGCTTAGAAGGAAAAAAAGGGAACTGGAGCTGCAAAACAAAAAAATAACCATTCAAAGAAATCAAATAAGTAAAATAGCAAAAGAGGTTAAAATTAGTAACGAAGCTAAAGTTAATTTTTTTACCGGTTTATCTCACGAGTTTAAAACACCAATAACACTTATTTTATCATCCGTAGAATCGCTTTCAGAAAACAAGGTATTGAGGGATAATAGATTGTTAAAGGAAGTGGCTTTGATTTTCAACAATTCAAAACGATTATTGAGGTTAATCAATCAATTGCTGGATTTTAGAAAGATAGAAGACAAGAAATTTATTTTAAAAGCTTCAGAAACCAATTTGTTTGAGTTTTCAAACCTCATTTTTAAAGATTTTGAACGTGAAGCCCAAAAACGAAATATTAAATTTTCCATCCATTCTAACAATAAAGATTTAAAAGTATATCTAGACAGGAATCTTATGGATAAAGTATATTTCAATTTACTTTCAAATGCCTTTAAATTTACCCCAAATAATGGTTCTATAAGCATCGAAATTGAAGATATAGTTGATACAAACTTTGTGAAAATTCATTTTAAAGATTCGGGCATTGGCATTCCTAATAAAGAATTATCTAATGTTTTTAAGGCTTTTTATCAAGGTTCTAATAATAATAAATCCAGTTCGGGCATTGGGTTGCATCTTTCAAAAGAATTTATAGAATTGCATAAAGGGAGTATTGAAGTGCACTCAAAACATGGTGCCGAATTTATAATGTCGCTTTATAAAGGACAAGCGCATTTAAGCTCTGAAGAGATTATTTATGAACCAGATATTATTGACGATTCTATTTTAAGTTTTAATGAAGATTTTGAAGAGGATACCTTTGATCTAGAGAAAATCAATAACGAAGAAGAACGCTATTCCATCTTGTTAATAGAAGATAACCCAGACCTTATAAAATACTTGAAAGGTAAATTAACTGCCGAACATAAAGTGTATGTTTCAGATGGAACAGATGCTATTGAAAAGGCTTTGGAACTTGTTCCAGATATCATAATTTGCGACGTAAATCTACCAGATAAAACCGGTTTTGAAATTTGTAGGATTTTAAAGAACGATTTAAGAACCTCTCATATTCCAAACATAATCCTTACGGCATTGAGCAATAAGGAATCTTATATACAAGGGTTACAATCTGGTGCCGATCTTTATTTAACCAAGCCTTTTAGTTTTGCTGTTTTACTTCAGTCGGTAAAAACGCTTTTATATAATAGGGAAAAATTAAGATACTACTATATAAATAACATCCATAAATTGGATAACGACCATAATTTTGGATTGTTTGAACAAGATTTTATTTCAAGTGTGAACAAGCTTATTAATGAAAACTTAGATAACTCTGCTTTTTCTGTTGAACAATTAGCAGATAGCCTCAACATATCAAGAGTGCAATTGTACCGAAAAATGAAAGCTATTTTAGATGAAAACGTAAG
>CAXBHA010000188.1:0-5649 GCA_963974955.1 uncultured Yeosuana sp.
TTTAACATTGAGCAATACTCCTATTCATACCTTCGAAAAATATATAGAAAACTCAGAAATTAAAGCCATTGAGAATGTGGTTGATGGAGATAAAGCTGTAGATAATATTTTAGCAAGCTTAACTATTCTACTGAAAAAAGAAAGAGCGACACTTAAAATTGCTGCCGAGGCCGAAGATGAAGGAACCGTTTCCTTAATGAGCGATTATATCGTACAACAAGAAAAATTGGTATGGATGCTTTCTGCATACAAAGATTAATTTCATATATAAATTCTTAAATCCCTGAAATTTGCTGATACCGTTTTAAGGGATTTCTTTTGATTAAAACATACTTATCCAAATTATTTTCACCACTAAAATTTAAAGTGATTATTTGATTTCTTTTTTCTATTTGTAACCAATGTTACCTAGCTAAAAGAAGCATTTGAATAGTTTTGTAAAAAATTCGCCTTATGGATGTAGAAATTCTTGCCCGTATCCAATTCGCTTTTACTATTGCCTTTCACTACATATATCCGCCGTTAAGTATCGGAATTGGTCTTATTATGGTAATAATGGAAGGTTTATACCTAAAAACAGGAAATAAACAATATGAAATCTTAACCCGTTTTTGGTTAAAAATATTTGCTATAACCTTTGGTATTGGTGTTGCTACCGGTATTATTATGGAATTTGAATTTGGTACCAATTGGGCCGTTTATTCAAGGTACGTTGGCGATATTTTTGGTAGCGCTTTAGCAGCCGAAGGTTTGTTTGCTTTTGGTTTGGAAAGTACCTTTTTAGGTATATTACTTTTCGGGTGGAACCGCGTATCGCCTAAGGTTCACTTCTTATCAACTATAATGGTTTTTTTGGGCTCAATGTTTTCTGCAGTTTGGATTGTTGTAGCGAATAGCTGGCAGCAAACACCTGCAGGTTATCATATTGTAGGCGAAGGTTTTAATGCCAGAGCGGAAGTAACAGATTTTTGGGCAATGGTATTTAATCCATCTAGTGTTGATAGGGTTATTCATGTGTGGCAAGGAGCCCTTTTAGCAGGTGCTTTCTTAGTATTAAGTGTACATGCATATTATTTATTGAAAGGTAGATATGTTGAAATCTCAAAAAAAGCTTTTAAAATTGCTCTTGCGGTAGCAACCATCTTTTCATTAACTCAACTACTTTCAGGGCACAGTTCTGCTGATGGTGTTGCGGTAAATCAACCTGCAAAATTGGCTGCTATGGAAGGGCATTACGAAAAATCTGCCCCTGCCGATCTTTACTTATTTGGTTGGGTAGATAATGAAACGCAAGAAGTTACAGGAATAAAGCTACCTGGTGGCTTATCGTTTCTCGTTCATCAAGATTTTGAGGCTCCTATTACGGGTTTAAATGCCTTTCCTGAAAATGAACGTCCAGGTCAAGTAAATGCTGTCTTTCAGTTTTATCATATAATGATTTCAATCGGAATGTTTTTAATTGCCTTAACGCTGTATGCCAGTTTTTTGTGGTGGCGAGGTACTTTATTCGATAAAAAATGGCTTTTACATATTTTTGCGTTCGCCGTATTGTTACCGCAGATAGCAAATCAAGTAGGCTGGTTTGCTGCAGAAATGGGAAGACAACCGTGGATTGTTTACGGACATTTAAGAACAGATGAAGGGTTTTCGCAAGAAGTATCGGCTAACCAAATTCTATTTTCGTTGATACTCTTTTTAATCGTTTACGCCGTACTATTTCTATTGTTTATTTATTCGGTAAATAAAAAAATAAAGAACGGTCCGTACGATGAAGCTAAAAATCCTGATGAATTTTTAAAACACGTTTAATCGCAAATTATGGAAACTTTTTTAGGTATAGATTACCCTACCCTTTGGTATTTAGTCGTTGGATTATTATTTTCTGGTTATGCAGTTTTAGAAGGATTCGACTATGGTGCAGGTTCGTGGCATCTTTTTTTCAAAAAAGATTTAAGCAGGCGTATTGCCATCAATGCCATTGGTCCGTTATGGGATGCTAACCAAGTGTGGCTTATTATAGGTGGCGGGGCATTGTTTGCAGGTTTCCCGGTAATGTACGCCACCATGCTATCTGCCATGTATATTCCGTTCATGTTGTTTTTACTTTTGTTGGTCTTGCGTTCTTCTGCAATTAAGTTTAGAAGTGCTGAAAAGATGTTATGGTGGCGAAAAACATGGGATATTGTTTATTTCGTGTCTAATGTTTTAATAGCTTTTCTACTAGGTGTTGTACTAGGAAATATATTACAAGGATTTGAATTAGGTGAAAACTTCAGTTATAAAGGAGGCATATTCTTTTCTTTCCTAAGTCCGTATGCAATTATGACTGGCTTTACAACACTTTCTTTGTTTATGACACAAGGGGCTATTTTCCTACTCTTAAAAACGGAAGGTCGGTTACATGCCAGATTAACCTTCTTACTAAAAAAAGGAATGATTTTTTTTATTACAAGTTTCGCAATAACTTCTTTGTATACCTTTATATTCATACACGGTGTTACCGATAAATTTAAAGAACAGCCGTTGTTTTTTGTTTTACCCATTTTGGCATTTTTAGCAGTAGCCAATGTTCCAAGATTAGTCTCCAAGAAAAGGTATTTTCAGGCATTACTGTTTTCATCTATGACAATGGCGTTTTTATTAATGTTGGTGGCCTTTCAGTTATATCCTGTTTTATTGCCCTCAACTATAGACCCAACTTACAGTGTTACCATATATAACGCAGCATCCTCTCAAAAGTCTTTGGGTATTATGTTAACCATGGTTGTTGTAGGTGCGCCATTATTAGCGGGTTATCTTATTTTTCTTTATAAAACTTTTAATGGAAAAGTACAATTAGACGATACCAGTTACTAGCCACTAAACCCTAGCTAAGGAATTCAAAAACCTCTTGATTTGCCATTAGTTACGTGTTAATGTTGGGAATAAATAAGAAAGATATATTTAGTATACTGCTCTTTTATGTCATCCACATGACATAATCAATAAGGTTTAGATTAGGTCTATAATAAATTAATCTTCTTTTTCCTTTTTCTTATTTAGCTTATACATAAGCCAAATGAAACCAACAACAAAATGAAGCAGAATAATGCCGGCAATAATATAGATTAGGGTATTTGAATTACCTCTCATTACGCAACTCTCTATAATAATTTCCTCAAAATTAAATATTCAATTCAAATTGAAATATGATATTAATCAATAACACTAGTTGGCGTGTTGTTGAAGGTCTTATCCAAGTATGGCCATTCTAACTAATAATTAAACAATAAGAGATTCAATATATAAATAAAATAACTAAACCGTTTATGTAACAATAGTAACTGTAGGTGTTCTAGGTAAGTAAGAACTTTGATTAAAACCAAGAAACCATGAGTACTATAAAAACAACGAAACTATTTTTTTTGACTCTTTCCATTAGTCTATTTATTTCTTGTAAACAAAAGAAATCTAGTAGTACCGAAGAAAATTCGATAGTAAACAAAGAGGCCTTTGAACCTATTACAAATAAGAACAAAGAACTTAATATTGAAGATTATTTTCCAGGTTCAAATTTCATGAAAATTGTATTTGCTGAAAATAATGAACTTAACCTTACAGACGCACAACTACGCCTTTTTACTGAGTGGCGAACAGAGAACCAATCAAAAGTTGCCGATAAAAACAGAAAAATAGCCGACTTAGAAATCGAGTTGAAAACACTTTCCGTGGAAGGGTCGGATATGGTAAAACTATTAGACCAAGCGCAAAAGATCAATATCTTGAGAATAGAGGTTGCGCAAACCAAAGTAGATTGTCGCCAGCTTCTTTTAGACAATCTAGAGCCACAACAATGGCAAACTTTGGTTTCAGCTTATGAAAAAGAATATCCATTTAAAGAGCGAACTAAAATGATGGATGTTATAACCCATGTTAACCCTGTACCCAATTATATGAGCGTTATCAATGCCAATATTTCCGAATTGAGTATTACCCCATCACAAAAAAAAGTACTTGATAGTTGGAGCGACGAAAACCATTCAAAAATGATGAAAATGGCCAATGCCATTATCGCTATGGAAAAGGAAATATATGAAACATCATTAAAGGAGGCTGCCAAAGAAAGTATACTTACCAAATTTGAGGAAATTAACAGCATACGAACCCAAATTTTAGAGAAAAAAACCAATTGCCGCAATCTTGTAAAGAAAACAATTTCTGAGAAGCAATGGGCAGTATTGGTTTCAAAAATAAAATAACGATCACTTTTCTAGTGATATATATCATTCCGTAAAAAATACTCATAAGCTAAATTAGGATCAAAATAAAATAAAATGTCAAAAATAGTCATATTGGGTGCAGGAATTTCTGGTCATGTGGCCGCAGCACACCTTCGTAGAAAGTTGTCTAAACAACATGAGGTATTAGTTGTTTCACCGAACAGTAACTATCAATGGATACCTTCTAATATTTGGGTGGGAATAGGTAGAATGAAATCTGAAGAAATACTATTTCCATTACAACCTTTGTACAAGAAAAAAGGTATAGGCTATAAGCAGGCGAAGGTTTCAACTTTCCATCCCGAAGGAGATAATGAAACCGAAAAACCGTTCGTGAATGTGGAATATGTTGTTGGTGAAAAGAAGGGACAAACCGAAAAAGTTACATACGATTATTTAATAAATGCTACCGGTCCAAAATTAGCTTTTGACATGACAGAGGGACTAAACCCTGGAACGAACAAAGCGTATTCCGTCTGTACTTATACACATGCCGAACACGCTTGGGGTGCTCTGAATGATTTGATTCAACAAATGAAACAAGGCAAAAAGGCTAAAATTTTAATTGGTACAGGCCATGCGAAATCCACATGCCAAGGGGCGGCTTTTGAATACATTTTAAATGTAGAACAAGAATTGAGACGGCATAATGTACGTCATAAGGCAGAAATAGTGTGGATTGCCAACGAGCCAGAGTTGGGTGATTTTGGTATGGATGGAATGCTCCTCAGTTACGGGAACAATATTATGAAATCTAGCGAAATGGTTGAAATGGTCTTCGAAGACCGTGGAATAAAATGGATTATTGGTGCTGGCGTTAATAAAATAGAAGATGGTGTAGCTCATTATGAAACACTAGATGGCGAATACCATTCTGAAACGTACGATTTCGCTATGCTTATTCCGGCATTTTCAGGTCATGGTTTTAAAGCATTTGATAAAAACAATCAAGACATCACAGAAAAACTCTTCAAAGGCTTTATGCTGGTCGATGCCGATTATACGCCAAAACCTTATGAAGAATGGAGTGTGCAAGATTGGCCTGAGACCTATCAAAATCCGTCATATAAAAATATTTTCGCGCCAGGTATTGCGTTTGCTCCACCCCATGCGATTTCTAAACCTAGGGTAAGCAAAAACGGAACTTCCATTTCACCTTCTCCACCAAGAACAGGAATGCCATCTGGCATTACAGCTAAATTGGTTGCTGATAATATTATTGATGCAATCAACGGAAAAAGTAATTTGCATCACAAAGGTTCTATGGGTAACATGGGAGCGGCATGTATCGCCTCGGCAGGATACGGAATGACTAAAGGAAGTGGTATCAGTATCACAACATTTCCGATAGTGCCCGATTATAATAAATATCCTGATACCCAAGGGCGAA
>CAXBHA010000189.1:0-5647 GCA_963974955.1 uncultured Yeosuana sp.
TGCAATTTAAAAATGTAGCTTAACTTTTTGTCCCGTTTTTTGTTGCAAGTTCAGTAAACAAGATGGAAAACCAAATGATGTCCTTAGCAATCCGGTAAATTTTCAAACACAGGTATGTTAATTCTGGAGCGATACAGTAAGAAGTAACTTACAAAAATAGAGTATCTTGGAACTTATCAAAGGTCGCTAGAAAATTATAGATATGCACCATTAACCTAGTTACCGGGAAATAAGTGGATTCAGATTTAATATGGAAGGAGATTATAATTATCCATAGAGCTGAAATATTTTGAGCCAGAACTTTAATTTATATAGAATGAACTAGGTTAAGGCTGCGGTATTATCCTTATGAAAATCGGAAAAAGATGGATGTTTCTAATCGTTACCCGCTATCTTTTCAATATTTAAGAGTTTAAAAATGTCAAGTGTCCGAGGAAATGGTTCTAATCTTAGATTGGAAGCCGTGATATTAGGCCTTTGCTGGATGATAGTTTCCTCAGTAAAAGAGCGATACACTCCACTTTAGTGAATAAAACTAACCATGTTTAAAAATTAGATATGCCAGTTTACATATAGCTGCATGATACTTTTTGAAATGCCCACTTATTGCAACCAGTATATTATTTTTTTATTTTCATAACGGCATCTATAAGTGCAAGATCATTAAATTGGTTAAAGGTGTGAGTAGAAAGAATGTTTTTATCCCAATTGGGTAATGTATTGGATACCTCATGTTCTTTATAATCCTCTTCTGTCAAGGTCACTATCTTATTTATCGAAAACGAATATCCATAATGTTTTCCACAGTTTTGCGCTGGCCTGTAGAACTCATTCTCATATTCAAAGATATTCCCTGCAGACCTAGCTTTTGTTACATCGCTTATGACAGGATTTTCTTTATGTGGATGCCAATTTTGGCTTAATAGATTGTCCGAATAAAAAATGAATAATTCATTGTTCATTGAAGCTCCTTTACGTTCCTGAATATTTGTAAACATCCAAAAGCGGTTGTTTCTTTTTAGGATTGTTGTGTCAACTGCAACAATATTATTCATTAAGTTCATCGCGAACTCCCATTGGTAAGGAAAATTAATACATCTATAAATTTCTATAGTATTGTTTTCAAAAGTTTCGGGAATCATAAATAATTCACCTTTATCCTCAATAAGAAAGGGGTAGGACAGATGGTATTTCTTTTTTAAAATGCATTGGGGTTGTGTATATGTACCGTTATCTTGAAGTGTTATGACTGAAATATGACCCTTATTCTCCTTATAGATCAATTCTTCAAAAAACACATAATTTTGATTGTTTTTATTGTATATAAAAGGATCTGCCCAGAAGCGATCCTTAGGGGGTAATATTTTGTTGAAATTATTGGGAGAGTGTCCTTTGAGTACGTTATAGGGCTTAGATATGAACATCAGAATCCATTGTTCAAAATAAAATTTAAATGTAATATAGGATTGAATTTTTTTGAAGTATTTCTTGAATAATCCTTTTAAAATGAATAGGTTGTTGGGTTTCCAAATATTGCTCTGGTTTTTAAAATTAAGCACATTGGATATTTTGTTTGGTTGCACATAATTAAAAGTGCCATTTAGAATAAATCTATCTAACTCACGTGGTAGTAATCTAGATGATGTCCATAACAAGTCATTCACACTACCTCGGATACTAACATTGTCCGTGCCTACTTTTGTTGTTTTAATAGCCTTTAAATGCGATTCTTTTGAAAGCATCATTAAATGTGTTTCAATAAAATCTTGGCTATTGAGAATTTCCCTAAGGCCTGCAATATGGGAAATGGGGGCATTTAATGCACCGTGGTAAAAGAATAATACTCCAACGTTTACAAAATTTTCCAAGGAATGCATTGAAATATTACAGTCTAAATTGACAATAAAATCTATATTTTTATTTTTTAGTGAATGCTTAATTTTAGTAAAATAATGTTGCTTGTGGATTGTTGAAATTTTATTACTGGGAATTAATTTGTGGACGTCCTTTTTTTCAAAAGCATCGAATTTAAATTTGAAAACATGTTTTTCAAATAAGTCATAAAGGCGATATGAAAAAGGATATTCCGGTTCAGGGATTGGTATTACAAAAAAATTGACAACTTCAATTTGTGGATTTCCTACAATATCTTTTAGCATGTAAAAAATCCAATTATCCAAGATTGTTTTATTTCCTATAAATGCAATTCGTATTTTATTTTTCATACAAGTCAATGGATGGCCAATTTATTATTTTGAGCAAATTTTGAAAATGTTCAGAATATAATTATTTGATAATAAACACTTCAAAATTCCAAAGCCAGAGTCTGGTGAGCGAAAGCTAATATAGGAAGTTTAATCTAAAGGAAATTATCACTATAGTATATTGGTGTTTCACGGTGGATAATTTATATATGTTATGGCTTATTAAGGAGTACAAAATAATCAGATTGTATTTGAGTAATGAGAGGAAATAAATTTGCGCGTGCAATAGCGGTTTTAAATTTAAATCAACGGAATTGGTTGCCTAATAGTTATGTTTCATTTTAGATTTGTTAATCAATACCCGTAATTTCAGAATTATTTATATCAATAATTTTGAAATTACCTGGTAGTAGTTCTTTAATTGCCCACTTTTTGGCTTTTGAAACTAATGTTCAATGTGGAATAATAATTTCAAACCTTGTAGTACCAGCGATACCACTCAATAAATTTGGTAACACCTTTGTTTATTGATGTTCTAGGTCTATAATTGAAATCTTCGATAAGATCATCCACATTTGCCCAAGTCGCGGAAACGTCCCCAGGTTGCATTGGTAACATATTTTTTTTGGCCTTCACACCGAGGTTGTTTTCTATTTCCTGAATAAAGTCCAATAATTTCACAGATTTATTGTTGCCTATATTATATATTTTATAGAGGTCCGGAGCTTCGAGTCTGTTCTGCACATCTTTTTCCAATACACGCACAACTCCTTCAACAATGTCATCTATATAAGTGAAATCCCTCTCCATATCCCCATTGTTAAAAACGTTGATAGGTTTTGCCTTAATCATTGCTTCCGTAAATAGGAACATGGCCATATCCGGTCTTCCCCAAGGGCCATAAACGGTAAAAAAACGTAAACCGGTTGTAGGAAACCTATATAAATGACTGTAGGTATATGCCATCAATTCGTTACTTTTTTTTGTAGCTGCATATATGCTAATGGGTTGGTCAACACTATCCGTAGTTTCAAATGGGATTTTTTTGTTAAGACCATAAACGCTGGAACTACTGGCGTAAACTAAATGTTTTATGTTGTGGTGTCTACAACATTCCAATATATTCAAAAAACCTACAATATTGCTATCAATATAGGATTCGGGATTCTTCAAACTATAGCGTACCCCAGCTTGGGCCGCCAAATTACAGACCACATCGAAATTTTCACTTTCAAAAAGAACTGGTAGCTCATTTCGGTCCTCAAGATTAATTCGGATAAATTTAAATGAGCCATTATGGATTTGGCTACTACTTAATTTGCCATATATTTTCGCGTTTTCCTCTTGAATCCCTAATTCTTTTAATCTTGCAAATTTGAGGTTAACATCGTAATAATCGTTAATACTATCAAGACCAATTACCACATGTCCTTTTGAAATTAATTGTTTGGCCACAAAAAAACCTATAAAGCCAGCTGCTCCCGTAACTAATACTTTCATACAATTTTGATATGATTTATTCTATTTGAGATGGATATATTTATTATCTAATTAAACAAAGATAAGGCTAGTAGGCAAATATAAATATTAACAGTTGTTTAATTTATAAAAATAATCTTAGTGCAATTACCTATAAAATCTATTCTACTTACGGAATTTAATTTTCTCTTATAAGGAAAAGAAACGGATTCGATGAGAATCATAATTAAGAATACCATTAAATTTAGGTTAATGCTATCTTGAAATTACTTATTAATAATTACATATTTTGATATCTAAGAAATGTCTGCCTATTTATTTTAGGATATTGGAGGAAATCAAAATATTGGCAAATGAAAAATTGGTAAGATATTGATTTGTTGTTAATTACGAGTAGGTCGATGACTGTTTTAAAAGAGTTATTAGAATCGGCATAAGCAATTGAAATTGGTGACAATACGAAATTGGACACGACAAAAAATAGGAATTATAGAGCTTTAACCGATTTTTTGTGCTTTTACCGAATTAATCGATCATTCTCATTCTTGATTGAAATTTACTTATAATTTTGTGAGTGAGTATAAGATGGAATTGGCTTACTGGAAATGTAATTGTCTTTCATAAATTACGTATCTTAGTAAAGCCTTATGGATTGGAATTATAGAGGATATGTGGAGTGTCTCTAGTTTTAAAAAAATAACATTGCAACAATTAATTGAACAGTTCTGATGGTACAAAATTACTTAACAAGTAGAGCGCAAAAATACACCTCAAAATGGATAGTATTGGTAATTGATCTTTTGGTGGTTGCCGTTACATTTGTGTTTTCTTATTTAGTAAGGTTTAACCTTACCCTCAATTTTGACATAGACAAGTTGTTACTTCAATTGCCTGTAATTTTGGTTATTGGGCTACTTGCATTTTTGGTGACAGGATCTTATAAGGGTGTAATTAGACATACGGGAGTAAGGGATATTTACAATATATTCAATGCTATTTGCCTTTCCAGTATCATCACCATTTTTATGGTCATTTTGAATAGGGAGATGAATTTCATGGATGATTTCACGGTGCCATTATCTATTATAATAATTCATAGTTTGTTAGGCTTTATTGCTCTTAGTGCTTCTAGATATATTTTTAAAACAGCTTATTATAATCTGGTAAATCAATTTAAAATTTCAAAAAATGTAATTATATATGGAGCAGGTGAGTCGGGTATCCTAACACAAAATGCACTTGCTAGTCACTCGGGCAGTGTGTCGAAGGTAGTAGGCTATATTGATAAGGACAACGAAAAAGTTGGTAAAAACATTAATGGCGTAAGGGTTTATGGACCTGAGGTGCTAACCGATTATTTTATCAAGAGCCACAATATTTCGGAAATTATTTTTTCAATTCAAAATATTGATCATAACCGTTTAAGAGGGCTGGTGGAGGAGTTGGTAGATTTTCCAGTACAGGTGAAAATTGTTCCCCCAATTGAGGATTGGATTAATGGTGAGCTTAAAATTTCACAGATAAAGCAAGTGCAGATTGAAGATCTTTTGGATAGGGTGCCCATTAAGATTAAGAATGGGAGAATTTCCAATGAATTGAAAAATAAGGTAATCTTTGTGACTGGTGGAGCTGGTTCAATTGGAAGTGAATTGGTTAGACAAATTGCTAATTACGAGTATAAATCTTTAATAATCATAGATCAGGCAGAATCCGCATTATATGATTTACAACAGGAATTAAAGCAAAATGGATTCCATAATTTTATTCCAATTGTTGGGGATATAAGAGATAAGAACAGAATGTCCTCTATCTTTCAGGAATATAAGCCTCACTTGGTTTTTCATGCTGCGGCATATAAACATGTGCCATTAATGGAGTACAACTCTTATGAGGCCATTAAAATTAATGTTGCTGGAACAAAAGTTATTGTAGATCTGTCTTTGGATAATAATGTAGATAAATTT
>CAXBHA010000190.1:0-5629 GCA_963974955.1 uncultured Yeosuana sp.
GACTAGCTTATACGAAGTCGAATTGACTGATATACAATGGAGCAACAGAAGTGTTCCTGCAGGAGTTGATGAAACAATTGATGTTGCTACACTAACATTTGTGTTACCTATATGGGTAAGTCCTCCCGCTAAAGTTAAAAGACAAAAAATTATTAAAGGGCTTAGAAAAAGATAGGATGTCTGGGACTTATTATCTTTCTAGAATTTATTTTAATAAAGAAAAAACAATCGGAGCTCTTTCTTTAGGTTTGGTTCATGGCAGTTTAAATGCTATTGGGGTAATAGTTATTATTAAAAAAGAAAATAATAGGTGGATAATAAAAAAGATAATTGAAGACTGGATTTCTTAATAAAGATGCATTAGAAATAGCATCAGTTATTTTACATGAGGGTGTTCATGCACAATTGCATAGAATGTTGGCTTCAGGGAATAAGGCAGAATACAATTTATCAAAGAGTAATTATAATTGGCTATTAGAATTAGAAGCGTTTTGGAGTAATAATTCAGAGTTACCAACAGCTCAACATGACTTCATGACTGTTAGATATGTTAACAAAATAGCAAATGCGATGCGAAAATTTGATGCTAATACGCCAGCGGGGGCGAAGTGGGCGTTACCATAGACCAGATAAAAAAAGGCATCAGTGATAAACTAGGCCTTGTTTTTAGATCGCCCGAATTTATGTGGGTTTATAAGGCCGATGAACAAACCCGCTCCGCAAAGTCTCCCGACTTAGTGGAACACAATTAATCAAATAGAGTCTTATAGATTTTTATTAAAGAAAAGAGAATGATAGAAGAATATAATTACAAGTAGTATTTATAATGATCTCAAAGTCAGGAGACTTTGCGAAGCGGGGGTTTCGAGACGGTGATGATAATTTTAGGACAAATACTAATAATGCAAATATATTGGTAGCTGATATGGGGATTGGAAGAAAAATTATTTTACGACCTATGCCTACAACTGTGCCTGAAGCTATAAGTGTTATTGAATATCAAAATTTTAATACAGCATTAGGTACTAGTTCATATACTCTTAAATTCTTACCATGAAAAAAATTTATGTCTTTGATGTAAAATACAATGCTATTTTACATCCTTTTAACCTTGAAAGCGTTGAACAATTAGCTGTTTTTATAAAAGAAAAAAGTGATAATTTAACTTTTAATGAATTAAAAAAAAATGACATTAGAGTCATTACAATATTTAATGAATAATGATATCATTTATGTTCTTGATTCAAACTGGATGGAAAACAAAGAATATAATAAAACTGATTTATCAAACCAGAGTATAATAAGTATCATTAATGAAAAATGGTTACCCAACATATCTGATGAAGAATTTTATAATTTGGTTTGGTTCAAATTTCAAGATTGGTATACGACTAAATTATCTAAAAAAGGGCTTACTTATTATTCTATAAACTGGAATGAATTTATAAATGAAAAAATAGGAGATTTAGAGCAGTGGATTCAACATAATAAACCAAAAGAGGAAAATACAATTGACAATCATAACTAAAAACGCCATTTTTACCACAACTAATGCAGAAGGAACAATAGTTGCAAATATGGGAGATGATAATTATATTACCTTTAGGACAGTTGCAGGCTCTAATAGCCCAGGTGTTATTGCAACTATTGAGTTTAATTTTATAGAGCTTTTAGAAACAAACTCTTATAAATTGAAGTTTTACCCATGAAAAAAGTTGATTTATAAAAAAACAATATCTAGATATATTTTGCCCTACTTGGACAGAGTATTTATGGGATATAATAGCAATAATTAAGAACAATAATAAGAATATTTCTAAAGGTGAAATAAAAAAAACATCTCTTGACTGCATTAAGCTTTTGCTTAAAAATAATTTGATAAAAGTTGGAAATGAGTGGGAAAATGAGAAATCGATTTATTGGGATTTATCAAAAGAAGAAATTTTAAAAAAAATTAATGTAATATGGTTTGATGGTGCTGAATATCCTGATTTTTTAAATATGGTTTGGTTTAGTTTTATGGACTGGTATATTGAGGCATTAAAAAAAGAGGGATATGGAAAAGAAAGAATATTATGGGTTGATTTTGTTGAGAAAAATATTGGCAATCTTGAACAATGGATAGAAGAAAACAAAACCATAGACAATATTATTGATGAGAATGATTAAAGCACTTTTAGTTGTTACAATTTTTTGTAGCATATTTTCCTGTTCTAAGGAAAAGCGAATAGAAGAAATTTATCAAGAATGTTTGTATAATTCGTTATCGGATAAGGGTGAAGCATTAAAACGTTTTTCACAAGGATTTGAAAAGCATTTAATTAAGATAAAAATTTTAAAAGATAGCACTCCTGAAAGTTATTATAATATATATAAGTCAATAGCAAATGGGAAACGGTATCCCTCTTATTATAAATATTCTTATATTGATTCGATAAATAAAATAGAGCGTTATAAAATAAACCCAAGTAATAAAAAGTGTTTGGAAGATATAACTGATTTAGAGGAATTTAAAAAATCAAAATTGTATAAGATTAATAAGGTGGCACTACCAATTTCAGAAAAGGGATCATATGATTTTTCAAAAATGGTAGCTAGTATTTTGCCTATAATGGAAGAAAAAGATTTTGAGTTAGATTATTATAAACATAAAGTTTATATGTTCCTATACTTCTCTGATATTTTATTTTATTGAAGAATGATATTTAAAATTTGTTTCTATAAAAGGAAAACCTTGCTTTTTAAAAGCAAGGTTTTCTTTAATTGAACTGGTTTAAACCATTTAAATTTAAGCGAAAATTAGACGTTTTATGTCCAATTGAAAACTTTTTCGAGTTGCATAGCAGAGCTACGGAACGATAAAAAGGCAAAAAGTGGGAGCAAAAGGACATTTTTTTAGCAAAAGGAAAAAGTTTAAACCAGTTCATTATCTAAATTTGTTCACATTTTACATTTAGTAATTAAATTTATAGCTATTTTATCTTAAATACTTATCTGCCTATCAATTTGTTGGTCTAGAGAAATAAATGTTTCTGTTCGTGAAACTCCCGAAATAGATTGGATTTCCTTGTTGAGCAAATGCATTAAATGCGCATTGTCTTTACACAGTATTTTAATAAACACACTCCAATTACCAGTAGTGTAGTGGCATTCTAAAACTTCGGGTATTTTTTTAAGCTGCTTCACGGCTTCGGGATTGCTCATGGCTTTATCCAAATAAATACCAATAAAAGCCATGGTTGTATAGCCTAAAATTTTTGGATTGATAATAAATTTTGAGCCTGAAATTAAACCAGATTTTTCAAGTTTTCTTAGACGTTGATGAATCGCAGCACCAGAAATGTCCACGTTACGGGCAATTTGCAGTATAGGCGTTCTGGCATCTTCCATAAGCGCCCTCAATATTTTTTTATCAATACCGTCTATTTGAATGTTCTGATCTGTAATCTTCATGGCGTATATGGTTTGAAATAAACCATAAAAATAATAAAACGATTTTAATTTGAAACTTATTACTGCGTTAGGGATTACTCATGTGTTTTCATTTTAATAAATAAGAAATCGTGAATGCTCCGCATTTAAAATGGCATCCTTTTGTTTTTAAACAAAAGATATAATGAAAAGTCCGACATGCGCGTAACGAATGGGACATCCAACTAATTATTTAACGGATTATAGCCAAGATAAGGCACTTCTTTTTCCTTAAATGAAATCCCAAAATCGGCAAGTTCTTTTAAAATGGGGTTATATACTTCTTTGGTAATAGGTATTTGTACTCCAGGAGTTGTAATTTTCCCATTTAAAATAGCAAGCGTCGCCATTGCGACAGGCAATCCTACGGTTTTAGCCATGGCAGTATACGTTTGATCGTCCCCCAGAGTTACCATGGTCGCTTCAATTTGATGTTTTTTACCGTCAAGTTCATATCCAAATTTATGATACATGACAATCATATCTTTATCATTTGGAGCAAGTGTCCAGCTATCCATTAATATTTTTTGTAGTATTTCGGCAGGTGTTGCTTTTTTAAGTTCTACCATTTTTTTGGAACTAAAAATGTCCAGCTCCATAAATTTATCCCAAATAATATCGTCTTGATCTATTTTTAAAGCATGCCTAAATTTTAGTTCGACGGAATCAAAAGGACTATAGGTTAAAAAGGCGTTTACAAAATCTCTATAACTCATGTTTTCACTATCGTCTATAGTGTAGCTGTCGTCCGTCATACCTAGTAAAACAAATATATTCCATGCACGACTAAAACCCACACGTCGCATGGTGCCACGGTATAGTGTTTTAATAGCGTCTAACCCATAAACACTTTGATATTTAAGAGAATCGCGATTGGCATAAACTTCAAATTTTCCAAACCCCTCAATTTCTAAAAACTCGGTACGCCGGAATAATCTGTGATAAGGAATGTATTTATACGTGCCTTCTTGTAAAAACTTAGCAGCACTACCTTGACCGGCAATAACCACATTTTTAGGGTTCCATGTAAATTTATAGTTCCAAAGGTTATTGTCACTTTCTGGAGCTACCAATCCGCCGGTAAACGATTCAAACAAAATCATTTTACCACCTTTATCCCGAATGCTATCAATCACTTTCATGGCACTCATATGATCGATGCCTGGGTCCACTCCAATTTCATTCATAAAAACCAAACCTTTGTTAATAGCTTCTTTATTCAATTTTTCCATTTCTGGACTCACATAAGAAGCAGTAACCATATTTTTCATGTATAAAAGACAATCTTTGGCAACTTCAATATGCAAACGAGCAGGAAGCATAGAAATAATAATGTCGGCCTTTTTAATAGCCTCACTTCTTGAACTTGCATCAAAAATATCAAGTAACATAGCGGTCGCTCTTGGATGGTTTTTAATAAGCTTGTTGGTATGATCAATATTAATATCACCAATAGTTATATGTAAGTTTTCGACTTCTGATTTGTCTATCAAGTATTTTATTAAATAAGAGGTAGATTTTCCTGAACCAATAACTAAAATCTTTCGCATAATGAATTTTGTTGAGTAGTTTTGTTGAGACTAATGTAATAAATACATAGGGTTTTATAAACAGTTAACAACTATTAATATGAACAAAACAATATTAATTACAGGGTCTCTTTTAGGGATTACAGGTATTATTTTAGGTGCTTTTGCAGCACATGGTTTAAAGGAATTAATCGCAATGGAATCGATAAGTACCTTTGAAACAGGAGTGCGATATCAAATGTATCATGCTCTTTTTCTGCTTTTTGTGGGTAGTACATCAGTTATTACTTCAAAATCAAAGAAATTTATTTATTATTTGACGGTTGCTGGTTGGCTGTTTTTTTCCGGATCTATTTATGGATTGGCAACAAATTTATTAACAAATTTTGACTTTAAAAGCATTGCTTTTATCACGCCTATAGGAGGGTTGTGTTTCATTTTGGCATGGGGAATTTTATTTATGGATTTCATTAAAATGGATAGCAATAATTGAAAAATTAAAGTGTTTACTTAGAAATATTGTTTTAATTTTGTCGAATAATCACTTTTTAAATTAAATATGGTAAACCACAATCAAGTCACGAAAACGATTTCGCTGGAACAATATGGTATTAAAAACGCAAAAGTAA
>CAXBHA010000191.1:0-5627 GCA_963974955.1 uncultured Yeosuana sp.
TCACTGGCGCAATGAAACCGAAAAGCCTGGCGCAATTTGGTCCGAAGTATCCAGTAGGCGTATGTCTTCATATTCTGAAGTAAATCTATAAAACGCTTTTGCTCCGTGACCGCTGATTTTAGTACTACGAGGTTCCTCAAAAAATGTAATTACCTCGCCGATGCGCTCCATAATAGGTTTGATGGGACCTTCCTTAATTTGGACCAAATCAATATCTTCAGAATACCTAGGTGCGGGGTGGAGGTATAGTTTGTGTAATGCCGTTCCACCTCTAAAAGCTAGATTCTCTCGTAGAAAATCATCAGAAAATAACGCTACCAAGGTTCTGCTTATGACCAAATCTTGTTCTACTTGTGAAAATGATTTCCATGGCGCATGTTCTTGCCACTCTGCTATGTAGGGTCTTGGAATCATATATCGCTCTCTAGTTTGATGTTTACATCTACTTTCCATCTATTGTCAACGGAACCTGGTTTATTTTTAGCGTTAATATCTAATAACACGGGATAAAAACGTCCATTGTTTAAAAAATCATAAATAGTTTTTAATAGGTTGCTTTCGGGCTCTATAAACTCTATAAGATACCCCAGTCTTTGTAGAACGCTCGTATGTGGATACCATTTTAATAAGGACTCCAAATCAGCTAGATTTACCTCTTCCAGGAGTTCTTCAATATTGGCCAGAATTCGATTTAAACCCCCAAATTTTGTTTGATGATAAATTAGGTCAGTAATTGTTAATATTGGGTCGGACACATTAAAATACCCTGCGTCTGATTTTTTCTTTAAGATATTGGATTTAGGCCAATTGGAAAGGGAAATAAACTTAATAATTGTTCCTTCTTTTGATATAGGCAAAAGAGCCGGTTTTTCGGTAATAACATATTCTTTTTGAATTTGTTGATGTGCTGCACCATGAAATTTTGCTGCGGAGTAGCCTCCCAAATAATATCTCCTATTTAAATACACAAACAGTTTGTGTACATAAAGTTGTATTGGGAGTTTGCCCTGGGTTGCATATCTTGGGGGGATAATTAAATAAAAATTCTGTCTTAAGGCAATTATCTCCTTTTTAGCGGTGAGATAGGTTAGTTCTTTTTTTAATGCTGACGCAGGTTTATCAATAGAACCAAGAAGTTCATCCCATGTAAAGGAGTATACTTCTTTTGATTGGCACACTTTTATGTATTCGGATAAATCCAACTTTAGTATTTTTTCGAGTAAATTACCAAATTTTGGGCATAAACTCGAATTTTTACTAAGATATATTTAAAAATGAAAGAAAATAACTTTTCAAGAAGGGAATTGTACAATCTAGTCTGGGAACAACCCATAAGCAAACTTGCGAAAATGTTTAATATAGAACCACAAAGCTTAAAGGATATTTGTGTGGAAAACAAAATTCCGTTACCTAATCGGGGCTATTGGTCTAAGGTTAGGTTCAAGAAAAAAGTAGTTAAAACCTCATTGCCCAAAATGGAGAATAGTCTCGCTCACATAAACCTAAATTCAGGTTCAAAGACCCGGAAATTTAGAACGGATTATCATCAACGAGCCTATGAACTGGAACAACGAAAGGAATTAAAGTTTATAGTTCCTGGAAGCATCTCTATCTACCATCCAATGGTCAGGAGTTCAAAGAAAATCTTGGAAAATATCGATGATAGTAAGGAGAAATTTAAATTCTGGCATGTGTCCCAGGAGAAGGACATATTGCCGATTCATACTGATAAAACATTAAGAACAAGGGCTCTTAGATTTATGAATACACTGATACAAATTGTGGAAGCAATGGGGCATAATATAACATTTGAATATAGTCGCTGTCATGTGGAAATGTTTGGGCAGATGACTGAAATTAACCTAAGACAAAAGATATATAGAATCCGAGATAAAGATGAAAGTGAGTGGGGCCGTGAATCTTGGAAGAAATCGGACAAACTTGAGTTTCAGGCCGGTCCCTCTTTCCGAAGAAAAAATTGGATTGACAAGGATAAACGAAAACTTGAAGAATACCTGTCCGAAATAATAGCTTGGATTGAAAAAGATTGTAAATATTGGCACGATCTTAGGGCCCAACAGGCTATTGAAGAAAATAAAAGATTGTTGCAGGAACAGAAGCTTGAAGCAATTAAAAAGGAAAAAGAATTGGAAGAAGCCAAAGTGGCTCAATTGTTTACAGATGCAGAAAATTGGAACAGGGCAGTAGTGGTGGAGCATTATATTAATGAAATGGAAAAACAGGCTATTCTAAAAAATCAAATGAATCCAAATACTGAGAATTACCTGGCCTGGGCAAAAAAAGTCATAATTAGGTTGAATCCACTAAATGACAAATTTGATTAACTTAAATGTAGAGAACAACTTGAAGAGTATATTGGAGAACGGTACATGTTCAGTATAGTAGACTGTTCATTGTTAATGAACGCCTTTATCTGTTTCCGAAATTAGCTAGCCACAGGGTTTATTTTGAATGATAAATAATGCGTTAAGTATAAAATTGAATCTTAATGAATGACAAATCATACAAATTGGTTTGCAATTAGTGATTTGCTAATTACATCTGAAGCAACACCTTTTTTTGAGATAATTGGCAAAACTATGCCGGGCAACAGAATTGCTTACATTTTTAGGTTATATAGATATGAACTATAAAATAATTTGAATAGTATTTTCAATAACTCACAGTGTTCATTATATCTTACTGTTCATTGTCCATGAACATAATGAAAAAATGAACGGTTATGATGGAATATCGCAAAAAGGACTTGATTTATGAAGCTATCTCAAAGCTTATTTTGTCTTTTTCTCTATTAACTGTTCGTATACAAATGGACTGATATAAACATTTTACCTTTGGAGTCTAACGAAACAATTATGAATTGTTCGTTTTAAAAAGTTAGTGGGTATTTGCATTAGCGAGCTTCTTATTGTAAAAAATGTACAATATTTTGCATTAGAAATATTCTTATTGCAAATTTTAGCGTTATTTTGCATTAGTAAGAAGGTTAATGTAAAAATAACTACATATATGCAAAACTTTAAATCGGGCACTTATATTAATCAAGGATATTATAAAAGCTTTCAGCCAACAAATATTAATAAAAAGTGGGTTTTAGACGATATGGAGCTAATCCATCTTCTTTCTAAAGCGGATAGGCAGTTGGGCCGTTTGGATATGTATAGTGAACACATTCCGGATATAGACCTTTTTATTAGTATGCACGTTCTTAAAGAGGCTACTCAGAGTAGTAAGATTGAAGGAACTCAAACTAATATGGAAGAGGCATTACTAGATAAGAAAGACGTAAGTCATGAAAATCGGGATGATTGGGAAGAGGTTCAAAATTACATTTCTGCTATGCACAATGCTATAGAAATGCTTGGTAAATTGCCTTTTTCGTCACGTTTAATAAGAGAAACCCACAAAACCTTATTACAAGGTGTTAGAGGAGAACATAAGCTACCTGGTGTTTTTCGTACAAGTCAAAACTGGATAGGGGGTGCATCTATAGACGATGCAGTATTTATACCACCAGTGCATACAAGCATTAATGAATTAATGGGTGATTTGGAGAATTTCGCCCACAACACAGAAGTTTATTTTCCAGATTTACTGAAAATAGCTATAATTCATTACCAGTTTGAAACCATACACCCTTTTTTAGATGGTAACGGTCGTGTAGGCCGTTTATTAATTACCTTATACTTGGTAGATAAGGACATTCTTAAAAAGCCCATTTTATATCTATCTGATTTTTTTGAACGCAATAAAACGCTATACTATGATAACTTAATGAAAGCTAGAACTCATGATGATATTGTACAATGGTTAAAATTCTTTTTGGTTGGTGTTATTGAAACCGCTAAAAAAGGGGTAGAAACTTTTGATGCTATTTTAAAACTAAAGCAAAATTCCGAGTTGAACATACAGACTCTAGGAATAAGAGCTAACAATGCACAAAAAATAATTCAGTATTTGTTTAAACATCCTATGCTCGATGTAGACAAAATTGTTGAGATTACTGAGGTTTCTAAAAGAACGGCCTATCATTTAATTAATGATTTAGAGGAATTAGGAATCTTGAAGGAAATTACTGGAGGTAAGAGGGATAAGCTTTTTACTTTTGATAGCTATTTAAACTTATTTAAATAATGTACAAATTTGTATTTAGGATAAATTTAAATGAATTACTAAACCATTTTATATTTAAGCTATAATAAAACCTCAAGCGCCTTATCTACAATCTCAGTGTCCAGCTCTTTAAGGTAGGCTTGTGTAACAGCTAAATTTTGATGTCCAAGGGATTCGCTAATAACATCGGTGGCCACACCTTTTTGTTTGAGGCAATTGGCAAAACTATGTCGGGCCACATAACTGCTGACATTTTTTGTGATATTGCAAAGTTTAGCTACTTCCTTGAGTTCTATATTATAAATTCCTAACATTTTATGTTTGCGATCAGCAAGTTGGGTAGGGGTATAGTCTTCGCGAAACAACAATGGAAATACATATTTGTTGCCATAACCATGTTCTCGATAATAGTCCAATATTTTCTGAACAGGAGGCATAATGGCTATAGAGAAGTTTCCTTTGGTCTTCGCTCTGGTGTAATAGATGACATTAGCTTCAACATCTTTCCATTCCAAGCACATCATATCGGCAAAATTCATTCCCCTGGTATAGAAGCTAAAAACAAAGTAATTTCTGGTGTTGATTAAATGTGGGTGGTCCGACAAATCTAAATTGATGATACGCAGAATCTCTTCAAAATCCAAAGCACGTTTAAACCCTTTGCCTCTTAGCCTGGATATTTTATAGGTTTTAAATGGATATAGGCTTTCCTTGATGACACCACGCGCTATGGCTTTATTAAATAAGGCCCTGATGGCGCGCATTTTTACACCAACGCCACCATCTGTGCCACCACGCGAGCGGAGAAAGGCATCATACTTACTTAAAAATGCTGAGTTTACCTCTCTAAATTTTAGCTTCTTTAATTTATGAAATATTTGAACGGAAGTTTTTGTGTCTTTATAGGACTTCGCATTTCCGATACGTCCTGCAAAGGTCATTTCTTCAATAATCTCATCAAAAAAGGCAAATACATCATTACTGACAGGGTTAAAAGTAATTCTATATCGCTTATCAAAATCCTGCAAGGTATAGTCAGGATTCTCTACTTCAAGGTCAGTGGCAATCTTATAAGCCCGATCTTTAATTTTTACCAGTAATCGGTTATTTTGAAAATGATTATTTTTCTTTTTATTAAATGTGCCGGTGGAGGTTGTCCATTCTGAAATAGTTGAACTAAACGGAGTTTTATAAAATTTAGATTGCCTATCTTTAGTAATACGCAAGAAGATGGGATACAATCCATCAGATAATTTTTTCTTCCGTTGAACAATCTTAATAGTTATCATTTGACTTGATTTGGGTACAACATAGGTACAACAAATGGGCTATTAAATGTAAAAATTATATTACCCAATACAAAATAAATATTCATAAACAATTGGTAATCAGACTATAAGAAGGCAAATGACGCTAAATGAAATCATCACTTTTGAGGCTGTTAATCAGAGGGTCCTTGGTTCGAGCCCAAGAGGGGGAGCTTTTTATAGAAA
>CAXBHA010000192.1:0-5616 GCA_963974955.1 uncultured Yeosuana sp.
GATAATTTAGACCTGAATTCCAATCTCCTTCAACCGTAAAGAACCTAAAATTGCCTTCTAAATCATCAGGTGTTGCTGCATCGTCAATATCAAATGTTACATAATTCGTATAAACACCATTACCATTACAAACAATTTTTACGGGAGTTGACCAACCCCAACCAGCATCTGGAACGCCAGAGCCAACCATCCATAGTTGGTCGTACTCGCACCCACCAATAGATTGTGGTTCACCAAGACTAATGGTTTTGTTTACTGTATCAACTTCAAGATAGTAATACCCAGGAGTTCCTACAAACAGGAAGTTATTGTCTCCATCATTGGCATCTTCAAAATTTGAATCAATCGTGTAGCCTTGATCAATAAAATAAGGATAGTTTTGACCGGAATTCCAATCGTCTTCAGATGTAAAGAATCTGAAATTGCCTTCTAGATCATCAGGGGTCGCTACATTGTCAATATCCAATTTTATATTACCTGAATAAATTCCGTCTCCATTACATGTAATAGCCACAGGAGTTGACCAACCCCAACCGGCATCTGGTACGCCGGCACCAATTAACCAAAGTTGATCTAGATCACAAACAGGATCGTTGGCCCCGGTATCTTCGGGTAAGACCAGTGTTAACATTTGAATTGGAGACAAAATTTCAGGGCCAGAGTCTCCAACATAGGCTCTAACGCGAAAAGAGACATTACCTGTATTAGGTGCTTCGGTGGCTGGGTCATTGTCTAAACCGGCATCGCGGGCATAGTTTAGTAGATCTCCTATTGTAACCGATAACTCATTCGCTGTAGTGCTTCCCACAACTTCCATATCAGAAAAATCACCGGTAATGGATTTTTGTAACTCGTATGTAACTATAGTTGGCACATCAAAGTTTGCATCGTTCCATGTAAAGCGTTCACCTAAATTACCGGAAGCGGCTGTTGTTAAAATATATTCATTTAAAAATGAGTTTGAAAAAGTAAATTCTTCAGGAGCTTGAGCAATAAATTCTAAACGATCATTGCTTTCGCATGAATTAAAGCCCATTGTGGCTAAAATTAGTAATGCTAAAATTGTTATTTTTTTCATTGTTCTTAGTTTTAAATTTTTTAATACCCTAGGTTTTGAGTAAGATTTGGGTTGGTTGACAATACATTAATTGGTAAAGGAAAAACATTTCTATAGGAATTAACAGAAGTTCCATTAGGTACATTGCCTTTAAAAGGCCATAAATAGCTATTCGTGGTAAAATAATTGTAACGCACTAAATCTGTACGTCTTTGGCCTTCCCAATATAATTCTCTTGAGCGTTCGTCTAAAATGAACTCTAAAGTTAAATCTCCTGTACTAATATTGCCAGATGTTGAGCCATAAGCGCGTTGTCTTAATTCGTTTATTTTTGCTACTGCTATTGATAAATCACCAGCACCACCTCTAAGGGTAGCTTCCGCATAATTTAAATAAATTTCGGCCAAACGTATTATAGGTAAATCGGTATCGACAAAATCCCCACCGGTATCGCTTCCGGGGTTGCCATTAGAGTCCACGTTTTTAAATTTTCTTACGGCATACCCATTGTTAAATGGCGGAATTTTTTCGATTTCCAAGGTTTGGCCATCGGTATGGAACATCCCTCTTTTATCAGATGTAGGGACAACCTCTGTAATGGAATAGGTCAAAGCATTCAAATCTAGAGTAATAAAATATGTGCCGTCATTAGGAATTGCAATATTTGTTGGTGCTCCAGGTTCCAGTGTACCATCAGCTCCATCATCACCATAATTATTTCCCCAATCTTCATTAAATCGGAATTTAATTTCTCCAGCAGTCAAATCGGCATAAATAGCATATTGGTCTGTGCCTGTTTCATACATTTCCATATCTGGGCCATCCCAGGCATTTGTTGTAGCATCTCCTACAAGTCCCCAATCAGAGAGTGTACCACCCAAATCGTTGTTTAAAGCGTTAACATCTAAAGCAACCACTTCAAATTTATTGACCAAATTTTTGGTTGTACGTAAACCTCCCCAGCCTCCATTGACCCCAAACTCTGTAGGGTTCATGGTGCCTCCAATGGCGGCATGGACCAAAAACGTTGTGCCGCCATAAGTTTGAGATTGAAGGCCATCAAAATTCAAGGCAAATATAAATTCGTTCTGGGCACCATTGGTGTCATTGTCTGCCAAAAACAACTCATCATAAGCGGTGCCATTATTATTGGCATCGTTCATATTGATGGTGTATGATGAATTCATGACCATATTGGAAAAGGACACGCTTTCATTGTATTTTGGTGTTCCTATCCAAACTTCGGCGTTTAGATATAATCTCGACAATAATGCCCAGGCAGCGACCTGATCTACCCGGCCATATTCGTTGGAGCCACTAGGCAGTAACAGGTCCTGAATTTCCAAGAGTTCGGATTCTATGAATGCGAATATTTCAGCTCTGTTGCTTTGTTGTGGCAATTCAACGGAAACCTCTGTGGTTAAGGGAACATTGGCATATAAATCTATAAGATAATAATAGGCAAAAGCTCTTAAAAAGCGAGCTTCTGCTATATAAGTTTGCGCTGCGGTATCAGTTAAGGCCGATGCGTTTTCTATAAAGGAATTTGTAAAACTGACTTCTTGCGCCAAACGTGAGTACATAGCTTCGGTAAAGTCATTACTGCTAGACCAGAACAAGCCATGTAAATCAGGTAAACCAGGGTCTCCCCAGCCAATAACCGCATGATCTGTGGTTATTTCGTTAAGGTTAAACAACATTCTCGAAAACTGTGAGAATCCTTCATCTATATCAGCAATATCAGGCTGTCCCGCCGGACCTTGTTGTCCAGTAAGCGCTAAAGAGCTATACAGTTTTGCCAAAGCACTTTTGGCCACTTCTGCATTTGCAAACACATCTTTTTGGGTAAAACTATCGGGATCAATGGGAGACTGATTTAAATCATCAGAACAAGATGCCATAAAAAATGTGATAGTTACACTGAAAATAATATTAAAAACTTTATTTTTCATTTTTCTGAATTTATATTAAAAATCAATATTTACACCAAAAACAAATGTTGTTGGTCTTGGATAAAAATTATTGTCAATGCCGCCCGAAATTTCTGGGTCTAACCCTGTATAATCGGTTATGGTCAGTATATTTTGTGCAGAGCCGTAAAATCTTACACCTACATCCTTAAAGGTATTATTTGGTAATTTATACCCTAAGGTAATATAATCAATTTTAAAGAAAGAGGCATCTTGTATAAATAAATCACTTAATAAATTACGCTCAGTTGTTTCTACAAAACCTGTATTTAAATAATTGGAATGTAGGTTGGTTAAAAAATCATATTCTGTTGCCCTACGTGAATAGCCCGTACTTGAGGCCACATTATTATAGGCATAATTACCTATATTGGCCCTGCTTACTACGGATAAATCCCAGTTTTTATAAGACACATTGGTGTTTAAGCCCATAATAACATCAGCATAAGGATCTTTGTATATATACCTGTCGTCGTCATTTATAATATTATCTCCATTTCTATCTACAAAAGCACCTTCAATAGGTCTTCCATCGGTACCATACACTTGTTTGTAAACCAAATAACTAAATGGCGATTCTCCTTGTGTATGAACTTGTACATTGTTTCCAGTGCCACCGGAAATTCCTCCAACAGGTTGATCGAAGGGAAGATAGGTTACTTTGTTATCATTAAAAGCAATATTATAATTTATGCTCCATTCTAAATCGTTGGTTTGTATAGGGATAACATTAAACTCAAGTTCAAGCCCCCTGTTTTCCATATCGCCAATATTGGAATCAATTCTATTTCCGAAATTTGTAAAAGGATCTATAAAAGCTGAAGCTATCAAATCTTTGGTGGTTTTCTTATAGAGGTTTACCGAACCGGAAACCCGACTATTAAATAAGCTATAGTCCATACCAAGGTTAAGGGTCTCCCCTACTTCCCAACGTAAATTCTCGTTTATGGGTTCTGGCCTATACGTTTGAAGAAATCCAGAGCCAAATTGATAGTTCGCAGTGCTTTGACTTCGTGTATATCGAGTTAAAAATTGATAATCATCTAGACCATTAACGTTACCTATTTCTCCATAGCCTACTCTCAACTTTAACTGATTAAAGAACGTATCTGCCATAAAATCTTCATTATGGATGTTCCATGCAAAAGCTGCCGAAGGGAAATATCCCCAACGGTCGTTAGGGTTTAATTTAGAGGAGGCGTCTGCTCTTAGAGTGGCCGTTAACAAATATTTACCATCGTAATCGTAATTTAATCTTCCAAAATATGATAACAACACATTTTTGGATTTATCAATAAACTCAAACTCATTACCATCCTCTTGTTTTTCACTGTCAAAATTATATTTGTCAAATTCAAAAGATTGGTAAGAATACCCAGCAACTGCTGTTATGTTATGGGTTTCATTAATAGATTTATTATAGGTTAAATAAGCATCAAACAATTGGTTGGTGGCATCTTGGTTGAATGTTGTTCTTGAACCGTTCCAAGTTGGATCTGAAGTTGGGATCAATTCTGATGTAATCTTTCTGCCGCCACTATTTGATTTGTCCAGACCAACATTAATGGTGGCCGTTATATCTGGAAAGAAATGGAGCTTATAATCAAATTTTGCGTTTCCAACTAAGCGCCTTACCTCAGCCGTATCATCCACTAAATTTATCAATGCCACAGGGTTGGTCTGGGCTAAATTATATTGTGCATTTGTACTGGGATCTATCCAAGAAAAATAGCCGTCATAAGGTGAGCTGGCATCAAAAACGGGCTGTGTTGGATCAAATGCCGTAGCGTTACCAATGGCGTCCCTGTTGGCAAAGGTGTTTTCGGTGTACATACCACGTGCATTTAATTCTATTTTAAGATGATCGTCCAGTAAGGAAGGAGTCAAGCTAATTGAAGCTGTAGTACGTTTAAAATTATCACGGTCTAAAATACCACCTCTATCGGAGTATCCTATAGAAGCTCTCATTGGCACTCCCCAAGCACTTCCCAAGGCACTAAGTGTATTATCGGTACCTAAGGCATTTATGTAAATTTGGTCCTGCCAATCGGTGTTGGCAGTGCCTAATCTGGCTATGGCAGCGGGCGTACCCGTTTGGTTAACAAGATTTGTAAACTGCCCTGCAGACATCACATCTACTTTATTGATAGGTGTTGAATAGGTGGCCGAAGAATTAAGATTGAATTTGAATTCAGAATCCTTACCTTTTTTTGTTGTTATTAAAATAACCCCATTTGCTGCTCTAGAACCATATATGGCTGCAGCTGAAGCATCTTTTAATACCACCATACTTTCAATATCACTCGGGTTGATTAAGTTAAGCGGATTTCTTGCGCCACCAATGTCCCCTCCATCTAAAGGCAATCCATCAAGAACAATTAATGGTGAACTGGATAATGATAAAGACCCAAGCCCTCTAATTCTAATTTCTTGACCTTCACCGGGTGCGCCCCCTCCAGATGTTACAGATACACCTGCAAGTTTGCCGGCAATAAGTTCTTGTGCAGAAAGAATAGGGCCTTCGTTAAAATCTTTTGCAGTTATTAAATCTGCCGCTCCCGTTAAATCTTGCTTTTTAACACTACCATA
>CAXBHA010000193.1:0-5575 GCA_963974955.1 uncultured Yeosuana sp.
CGAAAACAATACGTTAACGTATACTCCACCAACACCACCCGTGGTAAATGAAACGATAGCTACAACGTCAGAAACGCAAGAGGAAGTAGTAGATACTTTTGTTTACACCGTTGAAGAAACTAGTGCAGCCGGTGACATAACCACTGCAGAAGCAACGGTTACGGTAAAGATAATAACAGTCAGCGAAGACGTTGAATATTGGAAATTAAAATTTGACAATCAATTTTCCACTGGTGGCGATAGAGCTAAGATGATGGCATTATCTAAAAGTGGCAACAAGTTTCAAGAGTACTATTACATGTACTATTATTTTGATGGTTTGCTATCCATATGGCAGGCTACCGGGGATAATAAATACTTGGATATAATGTTGGAGGTGGTTAATAATACCATAAAAGATGCCCAACCCGTAAGTTTTAATTCTACATATTTAGGATGGCCATCGGACAGCTCCTATGGTTTAGATTACCCTAAAAATGGTGTGGCGCTTTGGGAATCTTATTATTGGAAGGATGTGACTACACTTCTTCGAATAATGTATCAATCTCCGAATTTATTATCAAATTCTTTTGGCGCCAAGACCTATCAAGATGAATATGAAAAATTATTAGCTTTTACAGAAAAAAATATTTGGGAAAAATGGGAAACAAAAGGTAGTTCCAATATATACCGGACACATACCCATATGGCTTCGCATTGGGCTAGAATGGGTATGGAATTATATTTAATTACCGGTAAAAATAAATATAAAACCGTTTTCGAAAATATTAGCCATGGAAATATGCCAAATGTACCATCAAACTTAAGAGATAGAATTAGGGAAAATACAAATGTGCCAGGTGCTTATGTATGGGATATGCCTTTTGACGTTCCACCTGGATCAAAAGTTCAAGACACTTCGCATGCAGCTGATATAATAGGATTTTGGATATTGGCTCACGAAAATGAAATGTACTGGACAATGAGTGACATGGAAGCTTTAGTTCTAACTTTAGACAAAGTGATTTTTCCAGCCAATGATGGACCTCGTCCGTATCTCAATGTTGATGGTACAGGAGGTTTCGATGCTCCAGGCAGACTAAGAGGTTGGTTAAAACTTGGAAGATACAATAAAGATTTACAAAATAAATTGATAAATGAATATCAAAGTGATTTGCAAAATTCAAATCGCTATGCTATTCTAAATCTTGGTGTTTTCGCTCTTAACGAAAGAATTTTAGCCGACGGTTACCCGGTCTACCCTGAAAACTAATAATTCTAATTAAATTCTTGATTCTTTTAGTAAATATTTTATATCATAGATTTCTCTTATTTACTTTTATTTTTCGCAGTTTCTTCTATTCGACGGCCTATAACAAAGTAATTCTATCTAAGTGAAAATAATTAATCCATCAATATATTGATGGATTAATTATTTTCACTTGATTTTAAAACCAATAAATTCCAGATTAGCATTCTATGATATTTATAATATGAATTGCAAATAGCCTATCCTTATTTATAAAGTATGTAGACACTTTGATAAAAAGAAACTCAAATCAATAATGCAAATTTACTTAAAAGTGCCATTTATATATTCAATTGTAATAGTGGAAACATTTTTTGATTTGCATTTCCTCGATATAAAAAGGTCAAACAACTATTTATGATATACTATCATATTATAAATGTCCATCTTTGCATTTAGTAATCAACAAATAATGAAATTTAGCGAACTATTTATAAAAGCAAGAACATTCTTAAGGACAGATTACTTAAAAAATATAGTAGGGCAAGCAGGTATAGTTTTTATTGCTCAATTAATCCCGATAATTTTTAGCCCTTTTATTTCTAGGATTTACGACGAGAATGCTCTGGCAGAAGTCACAGGAATGGTCTCATTGAGCAGCATATTTTTAGTCTTTAGTAATTTCAAACTAGGAGAGGCCATAGTTATTGAAAAAGATGAGTATAAGGCTAGACAGTTAATGGTGTTGATTTTCGCTATTAATGTATTCGTACTTTTATTTGGAACATTAATACTTTTCTTATTTAATGATTTCTTTATTCGTAGTTTTAAAATTGACCACATAATATATTTTGTTCCTATTTTTATAATGTTTTATTCCCTTTTTGGAACATTTGATGCTTGGTTTGTTCGCCAAAAAAAATTTAAGAATAGAGCTTTTGCAAAAATCATAGAGTCTATTTCGTATCTTACTTTTGCCTTTTCTCTATACTTTTTTATTGGTCAAAACACCTACGGTTTGGCGCTTGGTAAAATTATTGGCATAGTTCTAGCCGTGTTTTTTCTAATAAAATTATCTCAATTCAAATTTCCCAAATATTCTTGGGGCGATCTTAAATTATTGTTAGTTAAGTACAAGGAATTTCCCTTGCACAGTATGCCTTCTAACTTCATAAATGTCATCAGCCTACAAATTTTAGTGATTTTTCTTGGTCTTTTCTATTCCAAATCAGAAGTTGGTTTTTTTGGATTGGCTAATATGGTTATACTAGCACCTATTTCATTTGTAAGCCAAGCGGTAAGTAGTATCTATTTTCAAAAAATAGTAGAAGATATAAATAAAAATAACTTTCGTTTGGCTTACAATACTTTTTTGAAAACATTTTTTCTTTTAACAGTAATTGCCATACCGGGGTTTATAATTCTATGGTTCTTTAGCGATACGATAATCCCTTATGTGTTTGGAGACAATTGGGTTTTAACAGGGAAAATAGCAAAGGCGCTAGCACCCGTTTTCCTAATTCAAATCGTCGTAAGTCCAATAAGTAGCGCTACTTTAATCTCTTATAGAAAAATTAAACTAAATGCAATTTGGCAGTATAGCCGATTTATATTTATGGGCATAGGCTTATGGGTCATGGCATCTATCTATAAATTAGATTTTCTCGATTTTATAGAAGGTTACAGTTATTTTACGGTAATATCCTATACAGTATATTTCTTTGTTATATTTAGAGTTGTTAAAAAAAAGGCGACTAATTGATATGATAAATTCAAAAACATCAAATTATCAAACTTATTTACTATTTTTTTTATGGACAATCGGATTAATTTCAACCATTGTTCGTTTATTCGTTGGAGAAAGGCTAGATCTTACCCCCTGGATCTTGATTATAGTATTAGTAGACATTATTATCAATATAAGTAAGAGAAATTGGAAGTTTAATTATTTTTCATACCATGTTTCTGTTTTAATATTAATCTTTTATGGGTGGCTAATATTTTCCAATGCGTATTCCCCGTCTCCAAGCTATAAATTTGACAAAACCTTATCTTTTATAGCAAATATTATTTTTTTTATTTACCCCTTTTTTATAAAAAAAATAAATTTCAATTTATTAATAAAGCTATATTGTTTAATCATTTTACCATTATCAGCATATTTCGTTTATATGAACTCCATAGTTTGGAGCATTCAATCTGCCCAAACTGCAGCATTTATGAATATAAGAGGTTCCTATCTAATTTTTGGAATCCATTTAGGCATTCTTTTCTTAATGCTGTTGCAGCAAAATAAAAATATCATTTTAAAAATAATAACTTTTTCGCTTTTGGTTGCTAGTGGCGCAAGAGGACCATTGATTTTCACAATCTTGGTTATCTTAATATATTATATTAAAGAGCGTAAACTGATTGTTTTTAACCCTAAAAGTATGTTCAGAGTTATTTTTGTTTTAATGGGTTTGACAGGAATATACTTTTATAAGAGAAATACTATAAATTCTTTACTAGAGAAATCTTTTTCAAGATTTGGGTCTTTAGCAGGAGGGGACGATGGATCCTCCCTAGAAAGAGTTCATCGTTTAAATTTTGCATTTCATCAACCTTTTGAGGACCTCTTTACCTTTATTTTTGGAAATGGGATTGGTAGCTTTGGGATTCTTTTCGAAAAAATCGACCAAAGGTCCTATCCACATAATATATTATTAGAATGCTTTTTTGAATTGGGCATTATTGGTCTTATATTGATGCTAATTCTATTTATGCTTGTTTTTAAGAAAATCTCTTTTAAAGAAAATATTTTTGGATTACTATTTGTTTTTGTTTTTTTAAACGCAATGAAATCATCCAACATAACAGATTTATGGATTTTGTTCGGCACAATTGGGGGTATGGCATCAATGAAAGAAGGTTTAGCAACTAATGAAATCAAATCAAAAATAATATCTCAAAACTATCAATAGCATGATTAACTGTTTGCATATAGCCAATGATTTTTCTCTAACTAAAGTACATAAAAACTTGTATTCTCGCTTGGATGGGTTGGGCATTAGTCAAACTATATTCAATCCAGTAAGAGAGAATACACCAGTAGGAAACAATTCAATACTCTTTAAACACCCAGATTCTGAAATTATATATTCCGAGTCATTAAAAAAATATCATCGTATTTTTTTTAGAAATAAAATAAATTTCCTTTATAGGGATTTGCAACTAAAATGTAATCTTAAGCAAATAAATATAATACACGCCACTACACTCTATAGTGACGGTGCTTTAGCACTCAAAGTTCATAAAGAATTTAATATTCCATATATTGTTGCGGTAAGAGGTACGGATGTCTCGCTTTTTCTCAAATATAGACCAGATCTTATTTTTTTATTAAAAGAAATTCTATTGAATGCTAACCAAATAATTTTCCTTGGCGAATCACTTCAGAAACAGTTATTTAAAAATAAGTTCATTAAACCGTTACAACCAAAATTAAAAAGTAAAATTCAAGTCATATGTAATGGTGTTGACGATTACTGGTTAGCAAACATAAAACCTATTAAAAAAATTAGGCCAAAAAAAATACTATACATCGGACGTTTTGATAAAAATAAAAATACCATTAATCTTATTGAAGCCATTTTATTTCTTAGGAAGGAATATCCTAATTTAAAACTCGATTTAGTTGGTAGAGGAGGCGGAGATGAAGAAGAAGTTATTAATCTCAGTAATAAGTATAAGAATTTCATAAATTTTATTGGCCCCATTTATAACAATGAAGAACTTAAAAAGATATATTTATCTAATGATATCTTTGCGATGCCATCTCATAGTGAAACCTTTGGCCTTGTTTATATTGAAGCTCTATCACAAGGCTTGCCCGTATTGTGTTCCAAAAATCAGGGAATCGATGATACTTTTAGATTTAAAGTTGGCGAATTCGTGAATCCAAAATCTATAGAGTCTATAGCAAAAGGAATTAAAGAAATAATCGTCAATTATGATTCTAACAATCTAAACAAAATTGATTTTAGTCAATTTAGTTGGGATAACATTGCCATGAATTATTTAGAGTTATATAAAAAAACATGATTATGCTAAAAAATATCTATTTTCTTCTTAAATCTTTTTTAAGATATCCTATTGATAGGATAAAGAAAAATTCTATTCACTTTTCTACAAGAATAAGTAATAATTCACTTATTTCAAGCTCAAAAATTGGAAAAGGAAATTACATTGCTTGTAATACCGTAATAATTAATACAGTAATAGGAAATTATTCTTCCATAGCTGCTGGGGTACAAATTGGTGGTATGCAACATTCGTATTGGTGGCTTAGTACGTCTCCCAGATTAA
>CAXBHA010000194.1:0-5545 GCA_963974955.1 uncultured Yeosuana sp.
CCGCCGAAGAGGAGCGTGATTTTGTGAAAAACTATTTAGGGCCTACACTTGAGAAAACAGGACTGGGGGATAAAAAAATCGTGGTGTGGGATCATAATCGTGATTTAATGTTTCAAAGAGCCAGTACCATTTTAAATGACCCGGACGCAGCTAAATATGTTTGGGGAACAGGATTTCATTGGTATGAAGATTGGAAGGATGGAATACCCATGTTTAATGCTGTAAGAAGTGTTCAAGAAGCCTATCCCGATAAAAATTTATTGTTTACCGAAGGTACTAACGAAAAATATGATTTAGAACGAATTATCAATGAAGACCCTAAATTGGCCGAGCGCTATGGAAAATCAATGATTAACGATTTTAATAACGGAACTGTCGGTTGGACAGATTGGAATATTTTATTAGACCAAACAGGTGGGCCTAACCATGTTGGGAATTTCTGTTTTTCTCCAGTGCACGCCAATACTAATTCTGGAGCCTTAACATTTACTAATTCCTATTACTATATTGGACAATTTTCAAAGTTTATTCGACCTGGGGCAAAACGAATTGTGAGCGTCTCAAGTGCCAGCAATATATTAACAACAGGGTTTATAAATCCAGATAATAGCATTATGGTTGTAGTTATGAATCAAGGTAATAAAGAAACCAGTTATAGCATTACGTTACAATCAAAAACCGCACAATTAAATATTTTACCACATGCTATCCAAACCATAATATTAAGCAATAACTAAAAAAAACAATGACTAGAAAATTAGTGCTTATTGCCTTTGTGGTTTCCTTGGGAGGCTTTTTATTTGGATTTGATGCAGGCATCATTTCTGGGGTTATGTCGTTTGCAGGTCCTGAATTTAATTTAAGCGAAGGGCAAGTTGGTTGGGTAGTGAGTTCTCCTTCGTTTGCTGCCATGTTGGCCATGCTTTTTGCTGGACGATTAAGTGATATAATTGGTCGAAAAAAAATATTGTTGTACGTAGCGTTTCTGTACGCCGTTTCAGCGCTATTCTCGGCGTATGCGGTGTCTTACGAAATGCTCTATATAGCTAGAATGATTGGAGGGTTGGCCTTTGGCGCTGCACTTATTTTGGCGCCAATGTATATTGCTGAGGTTTCTACTAAGGAAAATAGAGGAAAGTTGGTGGCTATTCAGCAATTAAATATTGTTCTTGGTTTTTTTGCGGCATTTTTAAGTAATTACTTTTTTAATAAATACAATACACCAGAAAGCACATATTTGAATGATACGAATGTATGGCGCTGGATGTTGGGGGTTGAATTAATTCCTGCTTTACTATATTTTTTCGCCTTATTTTTTGTTCCCAGGAGCCCCCGTTGGTTATACCTAAGAAGTAAATTTGAGGAAGCAAAAAAAGTGCTTAATAGTATTCATGGACAAGATAAAGCTGAAGAGGAAATTAGGTCTATAGAAGAGAATTTAAAAGCCGATAAAAGCAAAGAAAAAGTTGCGATTAAGGATTTATTAAAACGGTCCTTACGATTTATTTTAGCGGTAGGTCTTGTCGTTGGGGTACTACAACAAATAACGGGAATAAATGCAGTATATTTTTATGCCACATCAATTTTTAAACAAACAGGTATTGGCACCGATGCGGCATTTTCCTCAGGGGTTTTACTAAGTACAATTACAGTTATTTTCACATTGGTTGCCATGTATTTAATTGATAAAATGGGACGACGGCCTTTGTTATTATTTGGTATAGCAGGAATTACAATAAGCTTATTATTAAGTGCTTACGGTTTTAAACAGGCAACATATGAATTAACAGTGAAAGATATAAGCAATTTTGAATTTACGGATGCTCAAAAGTTAGTGCCTTATGCAAATCAAGTATTTGATAATGATATCGATTTTAAAAACGCCATGAAATTGGCGTTGGGAAATCAAATTTATAGCAAAAATGATGGAACTATTTTAGAAGCCGCTACAAGCATGAATGCGACTTTGGTATTGATAGGGATTTTAGGGTTTATCGCTTGCTTTGCATTTTCATTGGGACCCGTGATGTGGGTGTTGCTTTCCGAATTGTACCCAATAAAATATAGAGGGCTTGCTATTGGTGCCATTGCCTTTGTAAATTCACTCATTAGTTCGGTGGTGCAATTAATTTTCCCTTGGGAGTTATCAACTTTAGGGAATGCGATGAGCTTTTTCTTGTTTGGTGGCATTGCCTTTTTTGGATTTTTTGTGTTATTGAAAATATTACCAGAAACCAAAGGAAAATCTTTGGAGCAAATTGAAAAGGAGTTTGTTGGAAATTAAATAATACAAGAATAGGGTGTATCCAATTTTTCTATTGCATGTAAAACGGTTTAACAAATGTTAACTGGGAAGTTTTTCGAGCAAGGCAGATTTGAAAAGATGGTGGTGATAAAGAAGAAAGATCAGCAAACAGCCCCGTTATGGTTAGTTAAAAATTAAAAAAGATAATGAATGAGTAGTAAAGAGATTTATATCGGCAATATAAAGGCGGCATCAAACGAAAAGGAAATAACCGGGACTTTGGTTCAGTTTGAAAATGAAAGCTATTACAAAATAACAAACAGTGATGCCATGCGTCCTTTTTTCATGAGTGTTGTTAGTGATTCCAACCATTGGATGTTTATTTCGAGTAATGGAGGATTATCGGCAGGAAGAAAAGATTCTGAATCGTCATTATTTCCTTATTATACCGATGATAAAATAACAGAATCAGCCGACATAACGGGGAGTAAAACCATTATGCAGGTTTCCAAGAATGGTAAAGTCTTTTTATGGGAGCCATTTTCCAATCGTTACCAAAGCGTGTATTCCATTACCAGAAACGTATATAAAAACACCTATGGCAACAAAGTTGTTTTCGAAGAAATAAATGAGGATTTAAAATTATGTTTTAGATATCAGTGGAACTCCAGTGATCAATTTGGGTTTGTAAAAAAAGCAACGCTTATAAATACCGATAAATCAAAAACAAGTGTTACTGTTTTAGATGGCCTGCAAAACATACTGCCATCAGGTGTTAATTCTGCTTTGCAAAACGCGAGCAGTAATTTAGTTGATGCGTATAAAAAATGTGAATTGGATAGCGAAGTTGGCATAGGAATCTTTGCTTTAAGCGCCTTTATTGTTGACAAGGCAGAACCAAGCGAAGCCTTAAAGGCAAATATTGTTTGGTCTATTGGCATTGATAATCCAATGTATTTATTATCATCTCTGCAACTTGATGAGTTCCGAAAAGGAGAAAAGATATCTCAGGAAGTTGATATAAAAGCAGAAAAGGGAGCCTATTTTACATGCGTTGATTTAGAATTAGATGCTGCAACCGAAAAGAAATGGATGACTGTCGCAAATGTCAACCAATCAATCACCGGGGTCGTTAACATATCTAACTTAATAAAAAAGGAAGCTAATTTAGCGAAACGCGTTCAGGAAGATATTGATAAAGGAACTGCAAACTTAATTAATTTGGTAGGCGCTTCAGACGGATTACAAGTAACAGAAGATTCTTTAACAAATACCCGGCATTTTGCAAACACCTTATTTAACATTATGCGAGGGGGTATTTTTGATAACGACTATCATATAGAAAAGCAAGATTTTATTAATTACATCTCTAATGCCAACAAAAAAGTTTTTAAGAAAAAAGAAGATGTACTTCTGGGCTTGCCTAAACAGGTTTCGTTAAAATTCATTAAAAAACTTGCCGAAAAAGATGAGGACAAAAACTTTAAACGTCTTTGTTTTGAATATTTGCCACTTAAGTTTAGCCGCAGACATGGAGACCCTAGCAGACCTTGGAATAAATTCTCGATTAATACCAGAAGCGAAATAGACGGCTCTAAAATTCTAGATTATGAAGGGAACTGGCGCGATATTTTCCAAAACTGGGAAGCGCTGGCACATTCGTATCCAGAATTTATAGAGAGCATGATTCATAAATTTTTAAATGCCACCACTTTTGAAGGCTACAACCCTTACAGAGTTACAAAAGGCGGTTTTGATTGGGAAGTTATTGAGGAAGATGACCCTTGGTCTTATATTGGTTATTGGGGAGATCACCAAATCATCTATTTGCTTAAGTTTTTAGAATTTATTGAAAATCACTACCCTAATCGTTTAGAAACTCAATTTAATCACGACATATTTGTCTATGCCAATGTGCCTTATAAAATAAAGAGCTATCAAGATATTTTAATCAATCCAAAAGACACCATTGACTTTGATTATCATTTAAATGAAGAAATTTTAAAGAAGAAATCCGAGCTTGGCGCAGATGGATCGTTGCTTAGAGACAAAACCTTTTTCATTTATAAAGTCAATTTAATCGAAAAACTATTGGCTACGGTATTAGCAAAAGTTTCAAACTTTATTCCCGAAGGCGGTATTTGGTTAAACACACAACGTCCGGAATGGAATGATGCCAACAACGCATTAGTAGGCAATGGTGTATCCATGGTCACTCTATATTACTTGCGACGATTTTTAGATTTCTTTGAAACCGTTGTTTCAAAAGCAAAAACAGAACAAGTTGAGATTTCGGAGGAATTAGCCCAGTTTTTTAATGAAGTCGTTACTACCTTAAATAGCCATAAAGGGATTCTTTCTAGAAAAGTCACAAACAAAGACAGAAAGGCCGTTCTTGACGGATTAGGAATGGCGGGAAGTGACTACAGGCTTAAAATTTACAAAGAAGGATTTGCAGGCGAGAAGATAGCTATTAGCAAATCAGAGATTTTAAATTTTGTTAAAGTCACATTAAAATATCTTGACCATAGCATTGAAGCCAATAAAAGGTCAGATAAATTATATCATGCCTATAATATAATGACCATTCAAAACAACGAGGTTTCCATTTCTTACTTACCCGTTATGTTAGAAGGGCAAGTGTCCGTTTTAAGTTCAGGATATTTATCTTCAAAAGAAGCCTTGGAATTATTAAACGGTTTAAAAAGTAGCGCTTTATTTAGACCAGATCAATATAGTTATATTTTATATCCAAACAAAGAATTACCAAGATTTGATAAAAAGAATAATATCCCCGCATCAAAAGTTGAAACGTCTGAGCTTCTTAAGAAATTAATTAAGGTTGGAAATGCTCAAATCATTGAAAAAGATGTGCTTGGGAATTATCATTTTAATGGAAGTTTTCACAACGCAAACAGTTTAAAAGAAGCACTGGCGAATTTGCCACAAGAAACCTATCAGTCTCTAATAGAAAAGGATAAAAAAACAGTATTGGCACTTTTTGAAAACACCTTTGATCATAAATCGTTTACTGGGCGTTCTGGAACCTTCTTTGGATATGAAGGTCTAGGGTCTATTTATTGGCACATGGTTTCTAAATTGTTATTAAGCGTGCAAGAAAACTGTTTATTAGCTGTAAACAAGCATGAAAGCGAAATTATTATTGGAAAACTTTTAGACCATTATTATGAAATCGAGGCAGGTATTGGGGTTCATAAATCACCACAACTTTATGGAGCATTCCCAACAGACCCCTATTCTCATACTCCAAGTGGAAAAGGGGCACAACAACCCGGAATG
>CAXBHA010000195.1:0-5503 GCA_963974955.1 uncultured Yeosuana sp.
TACTTTTTCTTCAAATTGATGAAATACCTCAGTTATGAACTGATGATCGTTCGAAAAATCGTTATTTAATTTATCCAATGCTTTTTCCAGGTCTTTATCTGGATGATTAAATAAATCGACTTGTAGATGACCAATTTTTTCTACGAGGCTTTCACAAGAGTTCATAATATCTCCTAATTTTCTTAAGTATTCTTCCTTAATTTCAACATTTGATTTTTCCATGGTAATTGTATTATTTGTTATGATTATTAGACTATAAAAAAGGGTAGAAGTCACAAATTAAATTACAAAAATGGATTGAAATGACATAATATTAATATTTTCTATTTTACATAATATAAATTATGATACAAAATTAGTAGTCATAATTTCATTATGTAAAATGGCTTTATAACTAAATTTTATTGGGTTTTATTGTGATTATAAATTATTTTCATAATCCATGCTTTGATTCAATACACGAACAATTAAAATATCAATATCTGTAGCTAAATAAAAAACAGTGTGGGATTTATACGAAAACCGCTTTAATGAAAACATAAATTCTGATGCATCTCGTCCAAGAGTAGTATTATCAGCTAATATTTGAAAAAGCGTGTGCATTCCTAATACATATGCTTGAGCTTGTTTTAATCCAAATGTTTCTATGCCATATTCATACATTTTGGCAAGATCAATTTCTGCTTTTCCAGAAACTCTATAAACGCCCATCGGCTCGCATTCGTGTTTCAACTTCCTTCATAATATCGGGAACAGATTTATCACTAATTCCACTTTCCATTCCTTCAGTTATAGCGGCTTTAAGTGCTGAAAATTTAGCGTTTTTTGCTTGATCGCGTCTTACTAAATCCCGAAGATATTCACTATCATTAGTGAATTCTCCTATTGTAATTCGTGACTTTATCCACCTGTCTTGTTTTTCCGTAAATGTTATTGTTTTTCTAATTGTAGACATAAATATTTGAATTAATAATCATACTATTGGTGCAATTTAGTGAATTAGATTGAATGTTACAAAATTTGAAAGTGCAATTTATAATTTAGTAACCTGAGTTCGATATAAGAAAACAGTTCTTTTAACATAGAAAAAGCAGAATATGTTGTATATTAAGGTTCTGACAATCAATTTACTAAAACATATTCTACTTATGATTTCTAATGATAAAATTACTGAAATTTTCTGTGCTATTGACGATTTTTGCCTTGTTTTTGAACCTGCTTTACGAAAAAGACAAGTTTCTACAGGAAAAAAGACCAGAAACAGAAAATCTATAATGTCCACGAGTGAAATTGTGTGTATTACCGTTCTATTTCATTTAAGTGATATAAGAACCTTCAAGCACTTTTATCTTTTTTATGTTCAGAAACATTTAAATAAAGAATTCCCAAACACTGTTTCGTATAATCGTTCTGTAGAACTTATGCAATCCAATGTTTTACCATTAACATTGTATATGAAGACTTGCTGCCTTGGCAAATGCACGGGAATCTCTTTTATAGATTCAACACCAATACGTGCTTGTGACAAAAAACGTATAAAACAAAATAAAGTCTTCAAAGGTATTGCCAATATAGGTAAATCAACCATGGGTTGGTTTTATGGTTTTAAGCTTCATATCATTATAAATGACAAGGGTGAACTCCTTGATTTTGTTATCACTCAAGCCAATGTAGATGATAGGGAACCATTGAAAGAAGATGATTTTTTGAAGAAAATATACGGAAGTCTATATGCAGATAAAGGTTATATTTCCAAAGAACTCACAGCATTGTTATTCGACCAAGGACTGCATCTTGTTACAGGTATTAGAAAGAATATGAAAAACGTAATGATGACCATGAGAGATAAAATATTGCTTAGAAAACGATCTGTAATTGAAACCATAAACGATCAACTTAAAAACATAGCACAAGATGAACACTCAAGACACAGAAGTTTTGGCAATTTTATCACTAATCTGGTAGCAAGCCTTATTGCGTATTCTTTTCAAGAAAAGAAACCTTCTATTAAATTTGAAACTGTAAACACTATACAATTGGCGCTTTTTTGCTAAACCCTTACGTCGAACTCAGGTTTAAAGCACTCGAAAATACCGATGGAATTTATGAGGTCAGAGTTATCACAACATTTAAGAGCATTCGGATTTTATGATTTTTCGACGACGGGGATTTAGTTGTCTTGATTAATTGCTTTGTAAAGAAAACCCAAAAGACACCGAGAAAGGAAATAAAACTTGCGGAAAAATTAAAAAAGGAATATTTAAAAGAAAAAAACGGCTGATATGAAAAATGTAACTGATTTCGAGGATATACTTATAGAAAAATACGGAAATAAAGGAACTGCAAAACGTGACAAATACGATGCAGAATCCCTTGCTTTCCGACTTGGTGCAATGCTAAAACAAGCTCGAAAAGAGGCCAATTTGACCCAAGAGGAACTTGCTGAAAAAACAGGAACGAAAAAAAGTTATATTTCTCGAATTGAACGTGGATTAAGCGGCATCCAAGTTTCCACCTATTATAAACTGATAGAAATTGGACTTGGGAAAAACCTGAACATAAGCATTGCCTAACCGAAATAAGTACTGTTTGCAACACCGTATCCTATGAAAAGCACTAGCCTAGTTCTCCAAAGTTAATATTTTATTTTTAATTATCTCATTATGATGATTCTGTGGTGTTGGAATGTTGATAATTCCGATAGGATTATCAATATTCCAATGCCTTTAAATAACTTGCTCCGCATCCTATGTGTGATCCATTCTTAAATACGATGGTCACCGGCATCTGTATGATCATAAGCTATAATAAACCTGCCACTTGCTATAAATGTGTGATACCTATCGATATGGTCCACCTACGGTGTTCTGTGATACAGGTTTTGCTGCTTTTTTGTGGGCTCTGTTATTGGTTTATATTATTCCATGGCACCTATGGCGTATGGTATTTCTATTTTTATGACCGCTAAGGCCCTGCTCGATAATTTACGGGCCACTTTTACTATGATGTTCTTTACGTTCTTCCCTAGGTGTTTTCTGTAATAGGCCTGCATGATGGGGCCTGTGCGTATGGCCTGCCATGAAGCTTCTATAAAACAGCTCCGCATCAATCGGTGTGCCCGCATGGTAATACCACTGGCTCTTTGGTTGTCTCCACTTTGGTGGACTCCCGGTGACAAGCCAACGTAGCCCGCCAAATGTTTTATGCTGTTGAACCTTCGTAAATTCCCCAACTCGCAAATGATGCCACAGGCCACAATGCCTCCAATACCAGGGATACTGTGCAACAGATAATGGCCCTTTTATAATGCTTGCTGGCCCCAATGGTCGTTATCGAATTCCTCTGGAATACTTACTCCAAAATAGAGCAGCTGCATCTTCAGGATACTCTTTATTCACCTAAAGTCCTTCACCAGATCATTACGCCGTCTAAAGAGACTTCGCAACTGCTCTCGCTCTACTTCTGGAACATGGATACCATCTGGTCGACCATCCTTAAGCTCTCTGGCTATGAGCTGCACATCAATCTTATCGGTCTTGGTAAAACGCTCTTTTCCCTTTCGGTGAATGTCCGCTGGATTAACCACTAATGAGCTCCATCCATAACCCTCAAAACTACGATGGGCATAATAACCACAGCGACCTGCTTCGTAAGCGGTAGTCACTTCATAGTCCGTAAAATGTTCCTCTACATAAAGTTTTAATGCTTCTGGTTTTGGAGGCATCGTAAATGATCTCCCAGAAAATAAATCAGTGGCACGGTGTATTTTCCAACTTCGTTTGTGGATGTCGATGCCAATGTATAACTTTGGTTGGGCTGTTTGTTCAGTTTTCATGTCTTGACCGTTTTTGTGAACTTTAAAGATACTGACTTACTGCTTTTTCATGGATGCTATAAAACATAGATATTACAGGCTTTCCGAAAGGTTTGTGATAAATTAAGATAAAAAGAAAATTAAAAAATTCGGCTTGTGTATAATCCGAAAAGTTAGCGTCTATATACGCGCTACGTTTCATATACAAGACCGTTAAACGAGCAAATCCATTTACAATTAATAAAAAGGAAGCCAATATAAAACCAACTTCCTTTTTTAGTGCTATTTATAAAAAAACATTAACCACATTTTGAAGACCCACAATCTTTACACGTTAAACAGCCTTCTTGATAAATTAAATTTTCTGATTTACAGCTCTCACAAACGTGTCCTTTAGCTTGAGTTCCATCCTCCACATAGCGTTTTAAGGCTCTTCCTACACCATTCTTCCATGTATTAATTGACGCACTATCCAATTGTAAGCTGTTAATTAAATCTACAATTTTATCGATAGGCATTCCATGACGAAGTGTATTGTAACCTCGTTTGTTTTGATATTGAAAATCATAACGCGAACTTCCATCTTCATTTCTGCTTTTTATGATTAGCCCATTTACAACCCAACGTGGAATTAAAATGCCATCTTCATCATCTGCCAAACCTGTAAATATTTCATAGGGTTTATTATCTATTAATCCAATAAAAGCAATCCATTTTTCTTTATTATTTTGAAAACGCACTACATCGGCTTCTAAAACCTCTGGCCGTTTTGTTGGAAACAAGGTTAACACTTCTTGTGGCATTTCTTCTTTTTCTTCTTCATTTGCTATTAACACCCCAGAGCGTGAACCATCACGATATACAGTGACACCTTTACATCCTACTTCCCAAGCTTTTAAGTATAAATCCCCAACTAGTTCCTCTGTAGCATCGTTTGGTAAATTAATGGTTACACTTATGGAATGATCCACCCATTTTTGTACAGCTCCTTGCATACTTATTTTGCTCAGCCAATCTACATCGTTAGAAGTGGCTTTGTAATAAGGCGATTTTTTCACCATAGCATCCAATTCTTTCTGGTCATAATTCTCTGAAACCTCTAAACCATTGATCTCCATCCATTGCTTGAACCTGTGGTGGAACACCACATATTCTTCCCAAGAATCCCCTACTTCATCAACAAAATCGACACGTGCATTTTTATCGTTCGGATTTACTTTTCTTCTACGTTTGTAAACTGGCATAAAAACAGGTTCGATTCCTGAAGATGTTTGGGTCATTAAACTGGTTGTTCCTGTTGGAGCAATCGTTAACAAAGCAATATTTCTTCTTCCATGTTCTAGCATTTCGTAATATAACTTATCGTCTGCTTCTTTTAAACGTAGTATAAACGGATTGTTTTTTTCACGTTCTATATCAAAAATAGCAAAAGCACCACGTTCTTTTGCTGCATAAACCGAAGCACGATACGCTTCAATACCTAAGGTTTTGTGCACCTCAACAGAAAAAGCATTTCCTTTTTTGCTTCCATACTTAATGCCTAAAGCGGCCAGCATATCTCCTTCAGCTGTGATACCAATTCCAGTTCTACGCCCTTCGTTCGCTTTGGTTTGAATATTCAACCACAGATTTCTTTCGGTTGCTTTTACATCATCTAATTCTGGATCTGCATCAATTTTAGCAATAATA
>CAXBHA010000196.1:0-5502 GCA_963974955.1 uncultured Yeosuana sp.
TTCAATAAACTCTACGAAAACACAAGAGAAATAGAACGAATGCTAACCAGTTTCATAAAAAAAATCAAAGGCTAAAACTTTGAAACTCTAAAACTATGAAACTCTGAAACTTTGAAACCCCTGAATCTTTGAAACTTTGAAACCCTGAAACTTTGAAACTTTGAAACTCTGAAGCCCTGAAACTCTGAAAACCTTGAAACAAAAAAAAGACAACAAAAAAGTAATTTACTGGCTATTAACTGGTTGTGCTTTAATATTCATTATGGTGGTGGTTGGCGGTATTACCAGATTGACACATTCGGGATTATCAATTTCAAATTATAGATTAATCTCTGGTGTTATTCCACCAATGAACGATATGGAGTGGCAGGAAGCCTTCAATTTATACAAGCAATACCCAGAATATCAAAAACTTAATAACCATTTTAGTTTACAGGATTTTAAGGATATTTATTTTTGGGAATGGTTACATCGTTTAATAGGTCGTTTAATTGGAGTCGTCTTTTTTCTTCCGTTTTTATACTTTTTACTAACCAAGCAACTTACCAAACCAACTATAAAAAAATCCATTGTTTTATTAGGACTAGGTGCTTTTCAAGGCTTTATGGGTTGGTATATGGTAAAAAGCGGCTTGGTCGATACCCCAGATGTAAGTCATTATCGCTTAGCAGCGCATTTAACAACGGCCTTTATAACATTTGCCTATACATTTTGGGTTGCCCTAGACTTAATATTTCCAATTAAAAAAGAGTTTAATGTTAGTTTTAGGAACTTTATAAGATTTGCTTTAGCAGTTTTATTGTTACAAATTGTTTACGGTGCTTTTGTTGCGGGGTTGGATGCGGGTTTTATTCATAATCACTGGCCAATGATGAGCGAAGGTAAGTTTATGCATGAAACAGTTTATCTTGAACAACACCCCGTATATAAGAATTTTATTGAGGGTAAAAGCGGCGTGCAATTTGTACATCGAATGGTCGCTTATATAGTGGTTGTTTTTATTATTGCAATATGGCAGAAATCAAAAAAATTAAAGTTAACTAAATTGCAGGCTAGAGGTATTTCAGGCTTATTAATTATAACTGGAGTCCAATTTTTACTTGGTGTTTTTACGTTGTTATTGCATGTTCCTGTATGGCTTGGTGTGCTGCATCAAGTTGGAGCCTTTGTCTTGTTAAGTGTAATGATATTTACGTTACATCGCTTCAGTAAATAATTCAAAACTATTATCTTTGCAACTTAATTCATTAATATGATTTACAGATTTAGGGTTATCCTAGATAACGATACTGACGAAGATGTTTTTAGGGATTTAGAAATTCGTGAAACGGACAGTTTAGAAGATTTACATAATATTATAAATCAGTCTTTTGGATTCGATGGAACAGAAATGGCTTCGTTTTATATTAGTGATGACATCTGGAATCAAGGTGATGAAATATCTTTGTTTGACTTGAGTGAAGATACCTCTGTAAAATTAATGAATGAAACTGCTATTAATAGTATCGTTCATGAAATGCAAACAAAGCTGATTTATATATATGATTTCTTTAATTTATGGACATTTTATGTAGAATTGGCCGAAATAGTTGATGAAACGGAAGGCGCAGATTATCCTAACTTAATGTTTGTAAAAGGACAGATTCCTGATGTTGCTCCTGAAAAATTTTTTGAATCGGATGACGCAGAAGAATTTGATGAATTTGAAGAAGGTTTGGATCTGGACGATTACGAAGGTCTGGATTTTGATGAAAACTGGAATTAATACCATCTCTTATTTAAGATAACCGTAATAAAACGCCCTTTTCTCCTTTCTATTTCTGTTAAAAAAGAAACCGTAACCTTGGCTATGCTTTATTTTTTACCTTACATAAAGAAAAAAATCATCATTTTATTTTACAGTAATTTCAAATTAGAAATAGTATAAGGATTTTTCTACTTTAAATTTACAGGATTTACATTTTCATAATTTCTAAGAACATAAGCCAAGGCATTTTTAATAATTTGCCCCATAGACTTGCATCGCTTAAATTTTACATCCAATGTATATTCATAAATTTTAAATTTAAGTGATTCGATATTTTCTTTGGTCGATATAACATCAACGACCATGGCAGCCAATAAATGTTCAATTCTATCGTGGTAACTTTTTAAACGTCTTGCCATAATAGAACGCTCTTCTATTTTGTATTGATCAATGGATAATTTCTGGAAACATTCTGAAACCAAATTTACCATGACCATATTTTCTTTAAAAAATTGCGGCCTATAGATATTTATTTTCCCTTCATAGGATTGCTGATCAAAATCTATAGCTCTTATTTTATACACTACTTGATCAAAATCGTGGGTAGGCACAATGACATAGTTATAAGAACGCATGTCTCCCAACAATCGAATCATACAGCGCTCGTTAAACTTAACGAACTCCTTAGCTATTTGAGATTTTTCGGACTTGTTGCATTTCGACAACATATTCTTGATGAATTCATCTCCTGGGATTCCCGATATATGCTCTTCAATTAACGTATTTTGGTACACCAAAAAATTCAAATTATATGGTGACAACATATGCTCTAACTCTAAACCATAAATTCTCGACGCATCGGCAATTTTTACATAAAAATAGGTGAAATTATCATTTAAAATATTTCTGACTTTTATCCTGAAAGGTTTTGAATTTCCAAACGTGCAGTAATCAATGGCGTCAACACTAAGAAACGGTATAGAACTTTCATTGCCATCCGAATGTAAAATAGTATACACCTTTTTTAAACCTAAATCAATTTCCTCGCGTTCATGATCATTATAATAAACACGAATCCAAAGTGTGTCATTTTCAAATTTGTCATAAACAACAACAGATCCTTGAAACCGGAGCAAGTCTTCATATAAAACGGGAAGTTTAATATTTCGGTTATATTCTGAAAGATAATCATGCAACTTATCACTCACTGGATAAGACGGTTTCCTTTTTGAGATTTTTAAATCTTCCATTACAAAACTATTGAAATTTAAACCTTATTTTTATAAACATGAATGTAACAAATTTACACAACTATCGTCATACTTAAAACTAACCCGTTGATTTATGTCAACAACAAAATAATAGCATATTTTGGATCCTATCCTAACAATTAACAATCTAACAAAAAAATTTGGTTATTTAACAGCTGTTAAAGATTTATCTTTTACTATAAACAAAGGCAATGTTTATGGTATTTTAGGTCCAAATGGCAGTGGAAAATCAACAACATTGGGAGTTGTTTTAAACGTAGTCAACAAAACCTCTGGAGAGTTCCATTGGTTCGATGGCCATACGTCTACTCATAATGCTTTAAAAAAAGTTGGCGCAATCATTGAACGCCCTAATTTTTATCCATATATGACGGCGTATCAAAATTTAAAACTTGTATGCCAAATAAAAGAAGTGGACTATGGCAAAATTGAAGCAAAATTAGAATTAGTTGAATTATTAGACAGAAAGGATAGTAAGTTTAGTACTTTTTCTTTAGGTATGAAACAACGGCTGGCCATCGCTTCGGCCCTTTTAAATGATCCCGAAATTTTAATTCTTGATGAACCTACAAATGGGCTAGACCCAAAAGGAATTCACCAAATTAGAGAGATTATTAAAGAAATAGCAAAAAATGGGACCACCATTTTATTAGCATCTCATTTGCTTGATGAAGTCGAAAAAGTGTGTACACATGTGGTGGTGCTGCGAAAAGGTGAAAAATTATATTCTGGTAGAGTGGATGAAATGACCTCAAGTTTTGGATTTTTTGAATTGAAATGCAACAAACATGAAGAGCTTGTTACATTTTTAGAAAGCCAGGGCGCTTTTGGAACCATCAAAATCCAGGACAATTTGATAACCGCCTTTTTAAATGAACCCCTTGAATCTGCTTCTCTTAATAAATTACTTTTTGAACACGGCTTTATTCTATCGCATTTAGTACAACGTAAAGAAAGTTTAGAAGAGCAATTCTTAACACTAACCAACAATAATTAGATGTACCGATTACTAAATATAGAATTCCAGAAACTAAAACATAACAGAGCCAGTAAAATTTTAATTATCACTTATTTTGTATTGCTCACATCCATTGCGCTTATAGCCGCCATTAAATTTGATATTGGCCCTATTAAATTTCATTTGGCAGAAATGGGTATTTTTAATTTTCCATATATATGGCATTTTAATAGCTATTTTGCGGCCATTTTCAAATTATTCCTAGCCATTGTTATTGTTTCAATGATGGCGAATGAATACAGCAATAAAACCTTAAAACAAAATTTAATTGACGGTTTAAGCAAAAAGGAATTCATCTTATCAAAGTTTTATACCGTCATTGTGTTTTCCGTAATCTCAACATTATTTTTGTTTGTTGTGTCTTTAATATTGGGTTTGATTTTTTCAAATTATACTGAAATGAGTATTATCTTTTCAGATTTAGAATATCTGTTGTCCTTTTTTGTAAAACTCGTGGGCTTCTTTTCTTTCTGTTTATTCTTGGGGGTTTTAGTGAAGCGTTCAGCTTTTGCCCTTGGCTTTTTATTTGTATGGCAGTTTATTGAAGGGATCGTTTTCGGACTATTAAGATGGAAAACTGATGCAGAAACTGCCTCTAGTGTGATGCAATTTTTTCCATTAAATGCGATGTCGAATTTAATAAAACAACCTTTCTCCCGTTTAAGTGCTGTGCAATCAGTAGCGAATCAAGTTGGCGAGAAATTTGATTTTGATTATGCGGTTCACTGGTATGAAATATTCATTGTTTTGGTTTGGACAGCCTTATTTATCTTTTTATCGTACAGATTACTAAAAATGCGTGATTTGTAAAATCCTTTGATGGTTTTGCTATTGTAGATGAAATACATATCCCCATACTATTAGTCTTTTTTACATATACTTCTTTTGATCGTTTTGGTAAAGTTAGCCCTTTGGAAAAAGGTTGAAATGGCTCGTTTAATGGCAAAAAACTTCCAACAGACGATTACTGGTTTTCTGTAAAACTTCAAGATGGAAGAACCTTTAAAAGTCATTTCACCTTAAAATATTGAAGTTGGCAAACCCAAAACCAACAAAAAAGGGTTTTGCACGATAATTTTTGAGTTTCCTCTAAATAATATCTACTTTTCGGCTAGAATTAATTTAAAAACACCATGCTGTCTTACCCAAATAAATCAAAGTGAAAAATAGCCTGCAATATCGTACACTATTGGTGCTGCTATTTTGTAGTTGCAAATTTGTGTTTTCACAGAAAATTTCGGTAGACGCTTCAATTCCTTTAAATCAGCTTGTTTTAAACAACCTAGTTGAAGGTTGTGTGGAAATTTCTAACATCACATCCTCTGTAAATGGTAATTCTTATGGCCTTTCCAGTTATGCGTATTTTAATAAAGCAGGTTCCAACTTCCCGTTTCAAGAAGGCGTTATGCTTTCTACAGGAAATGCAGAATCTGGCGGAAATGGTTTGAGAACACCAACCCTTAGTG
>CAXBHA010000197.1:0-5486 GCA_963974955.1 uncultured Yeosuana sp.
TTATTAGTAGCTCTTATATTTTGATATGCCATTAAAGGGCCTTCATAAGGTACGTATGGTTGCTCATTATTGAGACCTGATTTTGGAGGATTAATGGAAAAACCCGCGGAATCAATGACTTCCCATTCAACCAATCGATCTCGAATATCTTCAAGAGTATATTTTACCGACCAAGCAATTTTATTCTCGTTTAGGTTATAGGTGCCTTTGTGTTCTATATTGGTAATAAGTGCATCTACATCATTTCTACCATGGTTTAACTGGCTTCCAATACCTTCGCTAAACTCTACCTTTCCTAAATTTGTATCTCCAATAGTGGTATTTACTTGCCCAAGACTATATTGTGCTAAAATATCAAAGTATTCTTTTTCAGTAGTATGATAAGTAGATGTAATAAGGTGCAAGGTTACATTGTCATTGGCAAAATAAGTGCCTTTAAATGCTCCAAATTCAGTTTGGTACTGATCTTTTTCCTGGCCTTGGTAAAAAATAATTAAAGCCAATGGATCACTTAGAGTTCCAAAATTTGTCTGTCGAGCTTGGGGCTTGTAATTATATTTATTTAAGGAGGTGTTCCCTAAAAAGCTTAAGTGAAATTTATCAGTAAACTTATAAGTCAAATAGGCTTGTATATCCGCAAAAGTAGGATCGTAATTTGTCTTTGTTTCCTTGGCATTTACAAGTAAACTATTATTGCGATAGCGTAAACCAACAATTCCCGAAAGTTTAGAGTCCTTACTAATACCTTCAACCGAAACACTTCCACCTAATAAACTTAAATCGGCATTTGCTTCAAATTGATATGGGTTTTTATAAGTAATATCTAATACCGATGATAATTTATCACCATATTTAGTTTGAAACCCGCCAGCTGAAAACTCAACATTTTGAACTAAATCGGTATTGACAAAGCTCAATCCTTCTTGCTGACCCGATCGAATCAAAAAAGGGCGGTAAATTTCAATATCGTTCACATAAACCAAATTTTCATCAAAATTACCACCTCTAACGGCATATTGCGTACTTAATTCGTTGTTATTGCTTACACCGGGTAAGGTCATTAATAAATTTTCCACGCCAGCATTTGCGCCAGGTATTTTTCGGATTGTTTCCGGGTTTAGTGTGGTTACACCTTGTACATCGTGTTGTCTTTTTCCGGTAATCACGATTGTCGCTATTTGCTCAATAGATTGACTCATGACTGGATTAAACTCGAAGGTTTCTCCATTTTTAAGATTGAAAGTGCTCGCTATTTTTTTATGGGAAAGATGTGTGAATTCAACCGTAATGTCTTGATTGGATTGAATTTTAAGAAGATAAAATCCATTTTCATTCGTTTCAGTTCCAGTATTCTCGGCTTTAATATTCACACTTGATATTGGCGCATTATTAGTGTCTAGAATAATTCCTTTTATGGTTGCCGTTTGTGCATGACCTATAAATGTCATTAAAAACAACAAAAATGAAACGACTAAAAATTTAAAATTCAAATGAAACAAAATTTATTTTCTGTAAAATAGAGCCTCAAAAGTAGAGCTATTTCCAACATTATCGGTTACTATCACCTTTAAATTGTTTTTTGTGTTGGTGATTGCACCATCATTAAAATCATGCGTTAACGTTTTGGTTTTATAGTCGTACTCCATTAAAATCCATTTACCATTTACGGTAGCTCTATAATTTGAAACACCAGAAATTTCATCATCAATTTTAAGTTTTAAATACCGAAAATTACTCAACCATTGTCCGTTTTTAAAGTTAAGAGGTTTTATAGTAGGCTCTTTGTTGTCAATGGTAAGTGCGTAGGTACCAAGAGTTTTTGTATACGTGTATAACATATTGTCTTTCCTTTTAGTTGACGAATATGACGGATAATTTGTATAACCGATTAACTCAGCGATATATAATTTATTTTTGTCATTATCAGAATAGTGGCTTATATCGTAGCTAATTTTGATGTTTTTCTTTAACGGAATTATATCTGTATCAAGTTTTAAAGTATCATTATCTACATGAAAATCAATAAAAAAATCATTATAAAATGTATCCGGAAAGATATCGACAGTTACATTTCCTTCTGTTAAAGTGGTACTTTGGTTGGCATAAATATAATAAGGCGTCGTTTTAACCTTTTGCGATTCGACAGCCTTGCTTTTTTTACCGTTAATATTTAGAGTAACCCAAGTTTCATTTTGCTTATAATCAGAAACTCTAATTTTATAAACGGAATTGGTGCTATCCGTAATTTTTATATACCCATTATTGATTGCGAAATCAAACATGCTTAAGGGATTGTTATCTATAAAAAGTTTTTGAATGCGTAGCCTTTCCTCTTTGAAGAGCTCGTAATCTATTAAACGATTGATGTGCTTTGATTCATCAAAACCAAATGTTTTAAAATCTAATTCTAAATTTCGATTCCCATTAAAAATCGTTTGTATGTTATAAACGCCATTTTTATTTGCTGACAGATTTTGTCTGTCCGTAGCGCCAATTGCAAAGCCAATTTCTCCATATGCTTCTATATTTTCGACAACATAATCACCACTTTTAATTGGAATAAGTCTCAATTTTTGTTTCGAGGACGATTTATTTACATAAGAACTATCTCCAATAGGATAGACGTATATGGAGCTGATTATTGGTTTAAGAGAATCTATGGTATCAATTCCAAACAACATGGGGTTTAAAGGATGCTCGTCTTTATCACGAATTTCAAAATGAAGATGAGGGCCTCCAGAACCTCCCGTGTTACCGCTATAGGCCACAATATCGCCTTGCTGGACTTTTAGTTCTCCGGCTTGAGGAAATAGTTCTATTTCATAACTTTCCTTTTCGTATTGATTTTTTTTCAAATAGGCTTCAATCTCAGGATTAAAATGTTGCAAGTGGGCATACACCGTAGTGTATCCATTCGGATGTGTTATATATAATGCTTTACCATAACCAAAATGGGATATTTTTATTCTGCTTATAAATCCGCTGGCAGCAGCATGCACTTTTAAACCTTCTCGTTGTTGTGTTTTTATGTCTAACCCCGAATGAAAATGATTGGACCGTAATTCCGCAAAGGTACCGGCTAGAACTAAAGGTATTTCCAAAGGACTAATAAAATAATCTTGCGGATAGGGATTTTGAGCTTTGGAAAATGTACAAAGTAATAATAGAGTGATAAGGATTAATCGCATAAAATAGGGGTTGTACCAATTTCGCTTTTGTAACGTTTTATAGTCATCTGGTATTGTTGATAAAAATATTAATTAGTTTGGAATAAGCAAAGGATTGAACAAAAATCAAGCCATTGTGCTGATTATGAGTTATAACTGATAATTTTATTTTTTTTTTGTAAAACAATTGTAATTTATGGCAATCTATGTTAACTTTGTAAGATTCGTATTGATATTTGTAAATGAGTAATATTGAAGATATTGTAGATTCTCTAGAAAATAAAATCAGCAAGGTTTTACATAAACTGGAGATATTAAAACAAGCCAATTTAAAATTAAGTGAAGAATTGGTAGCTTCAAATCAAAAATTTCAAGACCAAAAGTTGCATATCGCCGCTTGGGAAGAAAAATATGATGCGCTTAAAATGGCGAATTCAATACTAGGTAGTGACGAAAACAAACGAGAAACAAAGCTTAAAATAAATGCGTTAATTAGGGAAATTGATCATTGTATTGCTCAACTAGCCGATTAATGTAACTGAAATCAATGTCTGAAAAGCTTAAAATAAAGCTATCCATAGCTAATAGAGTGTATCCTTTAACTATTGATGCAAACCAGGAGGAAGGATTGCGAAAAGCAGCTAAGAACATTGAAGCAATGATTAAACAATTTGAGCAAAGTTATTCTGTTAGAGATAAACAAGATGTTTTGGCTATGTGCGCCTTACAATTTGCATCGCAAGTTGAACAGAAAACTATTGATAAAGAGAATGTAAATGAACATATTGAAGACAAATTACATGCCCTTGATGGTTTATTACAATCGTATTTACTCGCTTAACGTTCTTTAAAATAAACTAAAAGTTACTGCCTACATTGGTTATTTTTTTTGATAAACTCAACGTTAATTCTTTAAAAAGGGTGAGTTTAAGTTGTAAAAGCAAGCTGCCTTGAGCAGATCCTTGATCAGCTTGTTAGCCCTAAACTTGTTTTTAAGGAGTTTATACAAAACTTTAAACCGGTGTAGGCTTTTTATATATATAAATTAACTAATTATCATGGACAACTCAATTATATTTATTGCTAGTGGAATCCTTTTAGGCTTAATAATAGGATTTATTATAGCAAAATCAATAGAAAAAAACAATGCTTCAAAGTTAATAAAGGGGGCAAAAAAAAGTGCGGCCTCAATTATTAAGGAAGCCAATATTGAAGGGGAATCAATAAAAAAAGACAAAATCCTTCAAGCTAAAGAAAAGTTTATTGAGCTCAAATCTGAGCACGAAAAGGTTATTTTATCACGTGATAAAAAAATGGCAGAAGCCGAAAAACGAACACGCGATAAGGAATCACAAGTATCCTCTGAACTAGCTAAAAACAAAAAGCTTAATGATGACATTGAGGCCAAAATTAAAGATTACGACCATAGACTCGATATTCTTGACAAAAAACAAGTGGAAATTGATAAACTGCATAAAAGTCAAGTACAACAGCTAGAAGTTATTTCTAGTCTTTCTGCCGAAGATGCTAAATCACAATTGATAGAGTCTCTTAAGGGAGAAGCTAAAAACGATGCGATGTCTTATGTGCAAGCTGCGGTCGAAGAAGCTAAATTAACAGCACAGCAAGAGGCAAAAAAAATCATCATTAATACCATTCAACGCATAGGTACAGAAGAAGCCGTGGATAATTGCGTTTCTGTTTTTAATATTGAATCTGATGATGTTAAAGGACGTATTATTGGTCGTGAAGGGAGAAATATTAGAGCTATTGAAGCCGCAACGGGTGTGGAGATAATTGTAGATGACACACCTGAAGCGATCATCCTATCGTGTTTCGATTCTGTAAGACGGGAAATTGCTAGGTTATCATTACATAAATTAGTGACAGATGGGAGAATACATCCGGCTCGAATTGAAGAAGTTGTTGAAAAAACCAAGAAGCAAATAGAGCAAGAAATAATAGAAGTAGGGAAGCGAACTTTAATTGATCTAGGAATCCACAATTTACACCCAGAGCTTATAAAAATGGTAGGAAGAATGAAATACCGCTCTTCTTATGGTCAGAATTTACTGCAACATTCACGTGAAGTTGCCAAACTTTGTGGTGTTATGGCTGCAGAACTTGGGTTGAATCCAAAATTGGCGAAACGTGCTGGATTACTTCATGATATTGGTAAAGTGCCCGATGCCGAAGCAGATATGGAAACACCACATGCTATTTTAGGAATGCAATGGGCCGAAAAATTTGGCGAATTACCCGAAGTGTGCAATGCCATTGGAGCACATCACGATGAAGTGGAAATGAAATCACTGTTAT
>CAXBHA010000198.1:0-5447 GCA_963974955.1 uncultured Yeosuana sp.
TCAAAGTGGCACTGTTTGACCGAAACAGGTGGCACCATCACTCCGAAATAGCCAAACAATAATGTCATTCTCCAATTCCATTTCATTCTCTTCTAAATATGTCTCTAAATCAAGTAAAATATTTTGAAAATATTTATCAAACTCTTCATTTTTTAATATGTAACTCATATTTATCGTTTAATTAAATTTAATTAAATACCTCATAGTTTCCTAATTTATGAGCGTACCCATAACATGGGATATTTCCAAAAGCATTCTATCCGTCAATTATGATTTTCGAATTACAATATAGTGACCTAACTATTTCTTTAATTAAACTTTACGAATTACGACATGGCGTTCTAACCTATCCTTTATTTGAACTTTAGTTTTTATAAGGTAGACTTAAAAAGGTAGAAGCGCTTTCTGTAAAAATATCTTTTGAATTATCTACATTCTTAAAAGTTAAACCAACAACAAAATCTAAAGCAGAATTAATATGTTCAATTTTCATATGAACCAATTCATAAATTCCTTTATCCATCTCAAAAATATCATGTAAATAAATTCCCTCTACCATCCTTTATTTGAACTTTACGAATTACGACATGGTGTCCTAACCCATCGTTTATATAAACTTTTCTTCATTGATAAAAGCCTAAGTATTCTAATTTAGAAATATCTGAAACGTTAGTTCCGATAATAATCCGTTGCCCAGTTCCACAACCACAGGATTCACATAGTGTATCCAAAGGTGAATTATTGTCAAAACCCAAACTAGTGACGACTATATCTTCACTTTCTAAATATTGCGTAACTGCAACTTCAGTTTCATCAATTGAATTATTTTCCCCTGTATTCCAAGGATCACCGCATTTTGTTTGATTCCAGAACAGAAAATTTTCATTGTCACTTAAATCATCATTGTTGTTACAACTAAAAGTAACTAGGACAAGAATTCCAATAAATATTTTAATCTTCATTTCATCCCTTATTTAGACTTTAATTTTTGTATTGAAGAATTATAAGATTTCAAATGCTTTCGAAAATCATTAATTTCATTAACAGCTCTAAGAACATCTACAGTACTGTATTTACCCTTATTTTCTGTAAGTGGACCATAAATTTCATTCCTGAATAAAAAACACTCAATTATATTACATTCTTCATCAGAACAATTATCTTTAATTGTAACAAATCCATTAGTTCCTTCTGGATAACTTCCATTGTCCATTCTTAACTATTGTTGGTCTTCACTATATTCTAACCTGTAGGTATCAATCATCCTTTAATTAGCTTTTCGAACTACGACATGGTGTCCTAACTTATCCTTTATTTAAACTTTTATAGCTCAGTTCATTATTGGAAACTGGCTATTTCGTTCTATATTTCCAACTTTGCTCTAATTATCAAATACCTAATGTAATTAATTTCTTTACCTTGTGATAGGTCAGAGAGGCTTTTATACATTCCTTTAGTTCCAATTCTGGAATTTTCTGATTCAGTTGAAAAACGATTGCCCTTTTACCCTCAAATTCAAATGTACTGTCAAAGATTAATTTAAATGTATCTACCAATCGGCTCGTGCATTTAAAATACATAGCATATTGGGCAGGCGTTTTTGCTTTCCAATCCATTCGTAATGTGCTACCGTTTTTGGTCAGAAAACTTGGTTCGCCCCATTTCAAAGTTTCTTCTAATTTGCTAATTTCTTCAATTTCTCCTGCCGTTTCAATTACCACTTCCCGCAAGAATTGCATTTTATCCCGAACGAAGTCGGGATAATTTGCAAAGACTTCCTCTAATCTAGGGTCTGTTTGAATTTCAATTTCTTTTGTTCGCATAACTTTAGATTAAACTTTGATTGCAACTAAAACTTCCACTTCTGCGTCAGTCGGATTTTGGGCTTTTACGCCATATAATTCAAAGTCTGCTGTAAAGACCCTGTTCAAATCCTTTTTCCATATTTCCGACCAAGTACCGAATACGACACCCTTTGTCAAGTCTCCTTTCGATACAAATTTGCCATAGGTTCCGCCATCAAACGATTGTCCGACCATTCCATCAGGAATATTGTCAAAAAACTTACTTTACAGCCCAAAATGGTGTCGTAAGGTTTTGTATGGTCGCTTTCGTAATTTGTGTAGATTGAAAAAATAGTGTCGTTAATCTTGTTGGGTATTTTATCCGAGATGCCCTCTGACATAAATTTACCCCAAAGTTGTCCGATGTCTTGGGCGGATTTCCCATTTTCATTTGTGGTTCTTACTGCGATTCCGATAACCTTGAAAGGTTCAATTTTTACTTTTTGCATTGTCTTTGTTTTTAAAGTTCGATACAAATGTAGATTGCCCTTGTGTCAAAGGTATGTCAGGGGTGGTTTCCCATTTTTTTCTTGCTTGTTCAAAATATTCTTGAAGCGTTATTTTATGTGGTTCAAACTTGTACGCAGTAATGGACAGGGAAGTCATACAGTCAAGTCTAAAAGCCCTAAAATCTTTACGAAGTTTACAGAATGCGATTAAAATCCAATTGTCCTGTGTGTGAACAAGTGCGAAAGGCTCAACATTTCTTTTTGTTTTTTGATTTTGTAGTGAAACATAATCAAGTGCTACAATTTGATAATTTGTGATTGCAGTTTGAAGTTTGATAAGGAAATTACTTGTGGATTCATTATCTATGTTCGTTCGAATTTGTAACCGCTCTGAAAGTAGTTCGGATTTGTTTTTTTGTGAAAATTTGAGAACCGACTTGATTTTTTCGATAGCGTTCGAGTATTGGTCGGCAAGTGATTGGTCTTTGTTTTTGCTAATTATTCGGCCTGCCGTAATTAGTGCATTTGCCTCTTCTTCGGTGAACATTACTGGTGGAAGTCTATACCCTTCCATAATCGAATATCCCTTTCCTTCTTCTGTAAATACTGGTATTCCAGATTTTTCAAGTGTCCTAATATCCCTATAAACTGTTCGGATGCTTATGTTGTGTTTTTCGGCAATATCTCTTGCTGTTACAATTCTTTTTGATTGTAATTGGGTAAGTATAGTTGTTAACCTTGTTAATCTTGGTTTTTCTTTGTTCATTCGGCTTTTTTAGCTTGTTGCCAACAATTGGATAGCATCATTTTAAATATCGTACTTTTAATATTAAGTTAAAAATAAGTATAGAGATAGATTCATTTATTTGATCTTTACAGAAATTGAATAAGGCTTTGCAGAGGAGGTTTTGTTGTCAAAAGTAGTAATACGTACGAGTAAGCACGAAAGATTGCGTTTTCTTCTTTTTTATGCCCGAGTGAAGTCCTTCTATTATTATAAACGAGGTATTAATCTAATCTTTCAAAAGTCAAGGTTCCGCCCGATGTCGAATCATAAAAATTTCCAATATTCAGTCTATTTTCAATAACTTTAAAATAATAGTCATTAAAGCTGGAGTTACTGGAAAGCACCCAATTTAAAGATATTTTTTCTTCTAAGAGTTTATATGTATAGGGACCTGAATGAGGTTTGGGCAACAAATTATCGTTTATTAGTTCTTTGCCCCTGTTCAAATTCATAAAATCTAAATCGTCTATGGATTCGAAAAACAAAGTGTCCATTCGAGTTTCAATCTCAACCCATTTTCCTTTTAGACTAGTAGAGGTCTGATTTTTGGTGTCATCTTTGGAACAGCTCAAAAAAGTAAGTGCGAATATCAATAGGGCAAACTTCATATTGCAAGTATTTAATTTTAAACAATATCTAGGATGTTCGAAAATTCCCCGATTTCAATTTAAAGTTAGATGAATTTTCAATTGAAAAGTTGCGTTTTTTCTAACTTTTTTGAGATTTAAATAAAAACAATGAGCTAAAACTACCACATGGTACGTGTATTTCTATTTAAACGTAATATAATATGATTTTTTTTGAACTTTTGTTTTAAAAAATCGCTATTTACATTAGCCCATCGTGTAATCATCTATGCTTTGGCATTTGGCAGTCGAAGGGTTTGGATAAGTGACCCCATTACATCCGCAAACGGGATTGAGCTCAAAGGTGACAGCACAATTTTCTTTCCTATCTTCTTCACAATCTTCCTTACTACAAGAAATAATAAAAATAAGGGCAAAAAAAATAAAGGTAAAAGCCGGATTCCTCAATCTCACTGAGTCAATTTTTAACATCTCAAATATGGTTTTTTAAAATTTTAGTTTGTCAACTTTACAAAATCGCGAGGAACGTCTAATAATTCTTGATAACACCAACTATTTGGACAATCGTCATTTAATTCCGAATGTTCCGCAATTCTAATTGTAATCACTTTATTGCCCTTATCGGTTCCTGTATATATTTCTCCAATTTCAAATTTCCGTTCAGCTATTCCGACTACACCTCCGACTGTCACAGTAATATCGTATTCTTTAATAAACACATATTCATTATTTTCATCATCAGAGCTACAAGAAACTATTATTAAAACCAGAATGAGAAGACAAGTCAGTTTTTTCAAAATTTCATTTTTTCACTAGATGTTAAATTCAGCGTTTGGTTGCTTGCAAAATACACATGATAAAAGGATACCACTATTTTCAATATCCAGCTTATATGTCCAAGTAAAGAAATAGTAGAAAAAGATTGTATTTACTGGCTTTGAATAATCCTTTATTTGAACTTTTATATTTGACTTTTTGCCGGTTACAAATTATTTGTAACCAGAATTGAATTATTATACTAGTTAACTCATAATAAATCCTATAACAACTATAATCTATTGATTTACAGAGGTTATAATTTTATTTTTTCGTTACATTTTTTTATAACCAACACAATCGTTTAATTTAACTTTAGTCCAGAAATCTAATAAGATCTCTCCCTCCATATAAAACTCTTACAATTCTTATTCGGTCTTTTAAAATTCGGTAAAAGATGATATGTGAAATGTAAGGAATACTATATAGACCTTTTTTGATGTCATTCCGTGCCCGACCTATGTGATAATTAGCACTCAACTTATCAAAGTGCTCTTCAAGTCCTACTAAATATTTAATGGCTTGGTCCTGTCCGAACTTACCTTCACCGAATTCATAGATTTCATCTATATCGGCTTTAGTTTCTTCAGAAAGAACATATAGGTATTTCATGAACTCTTCTTGGATGCTATTATCTGGCTCATTGACAAATTACTGTCTGGGCCATCCCATCCTTTTTCAATTTCCTTCCTTAGATCCCGAATAACTTTTTCTCTATAAATACCGTGCAACCTTAAGGCATCTCGTATCACTTCGCTATTGTTCTGATACTCGCCTGAAGCAACTTGCGCATTTATATATTCTTCCTGTTTTTTAGTGAAACTAACATTCATGCTTAAATCATTTACAACTAAATTAATAAAAAATGTCCAAATAAGATATATTTGGACATTATATTAAGATTTAATCTATCCTTTATTTAAACTTTAAGGATTAAAACATGGAATCCTAATTCTTCATTTAT
>CAXBHA010000199.1:0-5378 GCA_963974955.1 uncultured Yeosuana sp.
AATGAAAGATTTATTTGAAAAGATTTATAAAGATATGCGGCTTCTTTGTTTACAAATTCGGCCAATTCGTTTTGCAATGTTTCATGAAGATCGGTGTGACCGGACATCATTCTAGCTCCCATGGGATAGGCGGATCCATAAGCTATTCCTGCTTCAGCATCAACTTTTCTAACTTCTGGATGATTCGCTAAACCCAAATAATCATTAATACTCCATGTAATAACGTCTTTACCTTGGAATTTCATTCGGTTAGAAATTTGACCTTCTAATTTCGGAAACACAAAATATCCTTCAGCTTGTGAAGCCCACTTTCCTAACGGCCCTTTATCTTTATAAATCTTTTCAAATAAATCTTTCATTTAATAAATGTTTATTGCTATTAAAAAATTCAATATGACCACTAAAGAGAAGATTAAGCATATACAATATCTTTATTGATTATATATGTTTCTTGAAAGTATTTATTTCTTTAGTTAGTTCGTGCAAAATTAAATATTTATATTGTTTGTACATAATTTTTGCACTCCAATTATTAATAAAATAAAAAAAGAGATAGCAACCTGTTAAAACAACAATTACTATCTCTCTCTTTAAAATTATTATATATTTTATTTTATATACTCTATCGTTTGAGCAGCTTCAGCATTAACGCTATCGAAAAAGCCTTGTTCACTCATCCACTTATCACTGTATATTTTACTCATATAACGCGAGCCGTGATCTGGAAAAATAACAACTACATAATCATCTTTTTTAAATCTATCTTCTTCCCCCAATTGCTTTATCGCCTGCATTGCTGCTCCCGAAGTATACCCTACAAACAACCCTTCTGTTTTTGCTATTAATCTAGCAGTATGGGCACTTTCTTCATCGGTTACTTTTACAAACTCATCGATCATATCAAAATCTGTTGCCGAAGGAATTAAATTTTTACCTAAACCTTCAATTCTATATGGATAAATCTCTTCTGCATCAAACTCTCTCGTTTCATGGTATTTTTTAATCACTGAACCAAAGGCATCAACACCAATAACATTGATATTCGGGTTTTGTTCTTTTAGATATTTTGCTGTTCCAGATATTGTACCACCTGTTCCACTACAAGCCACAAGATGCGTTAATTTACCTTCTGTTTGTTTCCAAATTTCAGGACCGGTAGAATTATAATGGGCATCAATATTTAATTGATTAAAATATTGATTAATATATACTGAACCTTTTATCTCTTCGTGCAACCGCTTTGCAACTTGATAATACGACCTTGGATCGTCTGCACTAACATGGGCAGGGCACACATAAACCTTGGCTCCCATGGTTTTTAACATGTCTATTTTATCTGCTGATGATTTTGAGCTTACAGCCAATACGCAATCATAGCCTTTAATGATACTTACCATTGCAATACTAAAACCAGTATTGCCCGAGGTGGTTTCTATAATAGTATCCCCTGGAGTTAAAATACCTTGTTTTTCTGCTTGTTCAATAATGTAAAGTGCTATTCTGTCTTTTGAAGAGTGACCCGGATTAAAGGATTCTACTTTTGCATAAAAGCTACCTTTAAGTTGAGAGGTCATTTTATTTAATTTAATAAGTGGTGTTTTACCTACTAAATCCAAGACATTATCAAAAACCTGATTTTTGTGTTTCATAAATGCTTTTTAAGAGCTACGTCAATCTAATAACAATTAAAGTAACCTAAAACCAAGCAAAAATAAAACATTTTTTTTTATTAACAATGAATTCCTTCTAAATCTAACAGAAAAGCATATTCTAAAGCCACTTCTTTAATGCTTTCAAAACGTCCTGAGGCTCCACCATGACCCGATTCCATGTCGATATGAAATAATAACTTGTTAGAATCTTTCTTACGGTCTCTTAATTTAGCACCCCATTTAGCTGGTTCCCAATATTGCACTTGAGAATCGTATAATCCTGTGGTAACTAACATGTTAGGATATTCTTTTTCTTCAATATTATCATAAGGTGAATACGACTTCATATAATCATAATATTCTAAATCATTTGGATTTCCCCATTCGTCATATTCGCCGGTTGTTAATGGAATAGTAGTGTCTAACATGGTGGTAACAACATCAACAAAGGGAACTGCTGCCAATATCCCATTATATAATTCCGGATTCATGTTTATTATGGCTCCCATTAACAATCCTCCTGCGGAACCACCATACGCATAGAGATGTTTGTTGGATGTGTATTTTTGACCAATAAGATATTTTGAACAATCAATGAAATCATGAAATGTATTTAATTTAAACAATAATTTACCTTTTTCATACCACTGTCTACCAAGATATTCGCATCCTCTAACATGTGCAATAGCATAAATGAAGCCTCTATTTAAAAGACTTAATCGGATAGATGAAAAAGACGGATCTATGGTTGAGCCATAAGACCCGTAAGCATACAGTAACAATGGGTTTTTACCATTTAATATCAATCCTTTTTTATAAACTATTGATATAGGAACCTTTACGCCATCTCTTGCCGTTGCCCAAATACGTTTAGATTCATAATCATTCTTATTAAAATCGTTACCTAATACTTCTTGTTCTTTTTTAATCTCACTTTCTTTTGTATAAAGGTTATAGTCAATGACGGCACTTGGTGATGTTAACGAGTTAAAACTATAGCGCAAAAATTCACTGTCAAAATCCGGGTTATTACCAATATACGCAGTATAGGTTTCGCAGCTAAACGGCAAGTAATAATCTTCCTTTCCATCCCAACTGATAATCCGCAAATTATTTAATCCGTTTTCACGTTCATTAACGACTAAAAAGTCTTTAAAAATCTCAATATCTTCAATGAGAACATGGTCTCTATGAGGCAAAACTTCTTCCCAAAACTCTTTTTGTGTTTTATTCTCATTTACTTTTAATAACTTAAAATTGGTAGCGCCCTCACTGTTAGCGATCACATAAAAGTGATCATCATAATGAGCTATACTATAATCCAACTCGCGAATTCGATTTTGAAATACCTTAAATTCGGCATCAGGCGTATCTGCATTTAAAAATCTATATTCTGAGGTCAAGGTACTTGAAGACCCTATTATGATATATTTTTTTGATTTTGTTTTATAAACAAAGGTGTTAAAAGCGTCATCCTTCTCATGAAAAACCAACACATCTTGGTTGGTATCTGTATGCAGCTTATGTTTAACTATATTATGCGATCTTAAGGTGACTTCATCTTTTAAGGAATAAAACAAAGTCATATTATCATTGGCCCAGGTTCCACTGCCGGTGGTATTCAAAATTTTATCGGGATAAATTTCTCCTGTAACTAAATTTTTGATTTGTATCGTGTATTGTCTTCGGCTTACTGTATCTGTTGAAAAACAGGCTAATGTATTATCTGGGCTAATGGCAATACCTCCTAAATTGAAATACGAAAAGTCTTTTGCCATATCATTACAGTCAAACAAAACTTCATCTTGGGCTGCCAATGAACCTTTTCTACGACTATAAACAGGATAATCTCTTCCCTTTTCATATCGTGTAATATACCAATACCCATTTAACTTAAAAGGAACCGTTGTATCATCTTCCTTAATTCTACTTTTCATCTCTTCAAACAGCGTTTTTTGAAAATCTTCCGTATGTGCCATCATCTGTTTTGTATAAGCATTTTCGGCATTTAAATAATCGATAACTTCTGGATTTTCTTTATCATTTAACCAATAATAATCATCAATTCTAACATGATTATGAATGATTAGCTCTTTTGATATTTTTTTTGCTATTGGGGGGTGAAATATATTTTTCAATGAAAGTCTATTTAATCTATGAAACAAGAGGTCAAAAATATAAAAATTAAATAATTTTGTAGGGAATTAAAAAATTTAAAAATATGTTTGGAGATATGATGACTATGATGGGTAAACTGAAAGAAGCCCAAAGGAAAGTTGAAGACACAAAAAAACGTTTAGACACGATATTAATAGATGAAATCAGTAACAATGGTAAAATTAAAATTACCTTAACGGCCAATAGAGCGGTAAAATCAATTTCTATTGATGAAGAGTTACTTAACAACAAGGAACAACTTGAGGATTATTTGATTTTAACCCTTAATAAAGCCATAGAAAAAGCGACTAAAGTCAATGATGCAGAACTATCAGCCGTTGCAAAAGATGGCTTGCCAAATATCCCGGGTTTAGATCTGTTCAAGTAAAATGAGTTATGTTTTTTTAATATAAAGATTTTAAAATGTCCTGTACTTTGTCATGCATTGCTTCAGTATAATCTAGATGGGTTACTATTCTTAGTTTATTGCTGCCCATTCCTATAATTAATATATTGTTTTCCTTAAGTTTTTGAACAAACTCAGTTTCTTTAATATCGCTATTTACTTCAAAAACAACAATATTGGTTTCAACAGATTCAACAGTTTTGATATAGGACAAAGATTCTAAAAGCTTTCCAATTTCTTTGGCTTTTTTATGGTCTTTTTCTAACCTATCAATGTTATTGTCTAGAGCATATAAACCAGCTGCTGCCAAATATCCCACTTGGCGCATATTGCCTCCAAATATTTTCCTAATGCGAATAGCATTTTCCATGATATCAGCATCTCCAATTAAAACAGAGCCTATGGGACATCCCAATCCTTTACTTAAACACACCGAAATGGTATTAAACACGTTTCCGTATTGTTTTGGAGTTTCATTTTTGACCACTAAGGCATTCCAAATACGCGCGCCATCCAAATGAAATCCTAAATGATGGGCCTCGCAAATCTCTTTGATTTTTAAAATCTCATTGAAATCCCAACAAGCTCCTCCACCTTTATTCGTTGTGTTTTCAATTTCCACCAAGCTTGTCCGACTATAATAAAAGGCATCCGGATTAATGGCTTCTATAACTTGATTCGCTGTAAACATGCCTCTGCTTCCATCTAAAAGTCTGCATGACACGCCACTGTTAAAGGAGGCCCCACCAGATTCATAATTATAAATATGCGCATATTTATCGCATATTACTTGTTCTCCTGGATTGGTATGCAATTTAATGGCGGTTTGATTGGCCATGGTTCCTGATGGGAAAAACAAGGCTCTTGATTTTCCAAACATGCTTGCAAGTCGCTCTTCTAAAGCATTAACGGTAGGGTCTTCACTAAATACGTCGTCACCAACTTTAGCCTGCAACATGGTCTCTAACATTTCAGCAGTTGGCTTAGTTACTGTATCGCTTCTTAAATCTATAATCATTTCAAGTTATTTTCAAGTTAAAGGTTAAAACCCTGCAATTTTATTGCAGTTATAGTTTCTATAAACGTTTTGGCCACGAATGCACGAATTAATGGTGTGCTGTGTTTTGAATTTCACGAGTCATTTCACGAAGCAGACTTTCAGT
>CAXBHA010000200.1:0-5374 GCA_963974955.1 uncultured Yeosuana sp.
AATATCCCAATAGGTGAAAACAGTTCCATTTTAGTGTTTTATCCAGTTTTACCATGGATTGGCGTGATGGTTTTGGGCTATTGTTTTGGTACTTTTTACAAAAGTGGTTTTAGCGCAACCGTTAGAAAAAAATGGCTTTTGGGTTTGGGGCTTGGCGCCATTGCCTTGTTTTTTGTTTTAAGGGGATTGAACGTTTATGGTGATTTAGTACCATGGCAGGCACAGGAAACAACAGCCAAAACCATATTGGCATTCTTAAATGTTACCAAATACCCACCCTCGTTGGTGTTTTTATTGATCACTATTGGGCCATCGCTTTTGTTTTTGTATGCCATTGAAGCCGTTAAAAACAAAATTACTGATTTTATGTTGGTCTTTGGCCGGGTCCCGTTCTTCTATTATTTTATACATGTATTGGTCATTCACGTATTGGCAATTATAGGTATTTTGATTTTTGGAGGCCATTGGACAGACATGATACTAACGGCCGAAACATTTCAAAATGCCGCTCTTATAAACTACGGTTACCCGTTATTTGTGGTTTATATCGTTTGGATAGGCATTGTTTTGCTGCTATATCCATTCTGTAAAAAATACATGGTTTACAAAGCCAACAATAGGGACAAGTGGTGGCTGAGCTATTTATAAACAATAACACATTAAATATCTATCATTATGAAAAACAATCTTTTATTAATTGTTATATCAATTTTAACATTGAATATACAAGCACAAACCAAAATAGTTAAGGCAAAGGCGTATCTCGATGTCAGTCAGGGAACATTAATTGAGCCTGCAATTTTAATCATTGAAAATGGAATCATAACGGCAATTAATCCAAAGGTACAACCTAACAATGCCGAGTTGATTGATTTGGGAACTAAAACCCTGTTGCCCGGACTTATGGATGTGCACGTCCATTTGGACATGAATTTTGAAAACGGATACCAATACAAGTTGGTAACCGAAAACTCCAGTAAGGCAACATTAAGGGCAGTAAACAATGCCGAAAAAACATTGATGAACGGTTTTACGACCATAAGGAACATAGGCCTTACAAACCCTTCCCCGGAACTCATAGATGTGGCTCTGGCCGAAGCATCAGATAGCGAATGGATAAAAGCGCCGCGAATTATTCCAAGCGGACACATGATTGGTATTACTGGAGGACATGCCGACCCTTCCATGATGGGTGGTTTTGCCGAAAATATCATGGATTTAGGCTGGAAATACGGCATTGCCGATGGTCCAGAAGAGTTATTAAAAGCCGTTAGGTATCAAATAAAATATGGTGCAAAAGCTATAAAAATTATGGCAACGGCTGGTGTAATGTCCTTAGAAGCATCGGTTGGAGCACAACAAATGACCAATGAAGAAATGAAAACCGTTGTGGATGAAGCCAAAAGGCACGACCTAACAGTAAGCGCACATGCACATGGCACCGAAGGCATTATTGCTGCCATCAATGCTGGCGTTAACTCCATTGAGCATGGATCATTATTGAGTGATGAAGCCATTGCTTTAATGGTTGAAAAGAATGTGTTTTTGGTTCCAACAACAGGGCTTTTGGATAATATAGAACGTAATTATGATAATATGGACATGCGCTTGGTCAAAAAATCAAAATCCATTCTTCCCCAAGCCAGGAAAAGTGTGAACAAAGCCATAAAAGCAGGCGTAAAAATAGCTTTGGGCTCCGATGCACCACTCATTCCACATGGTGAAAATATGTTGGAGCTGTTTGCGATGATTGAAAGGGGAATGACACCCACTGATGCCATAAAAGCTGCCACCATCAATCCTGCTGAGTTGCTTAAGTTGAACGATCGAGGTCAATTAAAAACTGGTTTTTTGGCTGATATTATTGCCGTGGATGAAAATCCGCTTCAAAATATCAAAACGCTTGAAAAGGTAACATTTGTAATGAAAGGCGGAAAAACCTATAAATTGGAAGATTGATTATATTTATGGCAATTGTAACCTTATTACTAGTGTGACGAAGCAATATAATCCATGATTAAATTATTTACACATATCCGCTACACTTTCCCTTCTGGGAGAGCCCGTCCCGAATGTACTTCGGGAGGATTAACAGGTAAATACTTTAAATATGCCATTGGCGAAATTGTGCTCGTGGTGATTGGTATTTTGATTGCTTTACAGATTAATAACTGGAACGAGAACAGAAAAGATCGTTTTGTAGAGCAAAAAATCCTTCAAAGCTTGAACAACGATTTAGCCACTGACATTTCAAACATAAGAATATGATTTTTCAAGATTCCACTTTAAACCAATCCAACAGGAAATTAGTAAAAATATTTAGGGACAGCCTGTCAGAATACAATGCCCCATATAGTTCGATGTTTGGAATCATTAGTAGATACGATTTGTTTTATCCTCAAAAAATGGGTTATGAAGCCTTAAAATCGAAAGGGCTGGAAATTCTTCGTAATGACAGCCTGAAATCACAGATTGTCAACCTATACGATGTTCAATACGCCATGATTGCCGAATCCATGGATCTGAAAAAGCAGCTCTATTTAGATACTAATCCCATTTTCAATGAGCAATTACAGACTGTGTTGAGTGACGCCACTTCCATTAAAATTGGCTTTTCATTTATTAAGATCCCAAACAATTTTAAGGCCTTGAAACACAATGATGCTTTTATGGGAAGTTTGACACATATTACGGTCGAGCAGCTCAATTTTATAAATTATGATAAAGCCATTCTGGAAAAAATGGAAACTACAAAAGCAAATATTGAACACGAACTGAAACAATGATAAAAACTCTTTAGAAACATTCGAAAAAAAAACTGATTCGCGCAAGAAATAGATTTAAATATTAACTTTTAGTTTTATCGCTCCCTCACTTTTCCAGTAAACACGCTTGCTTTTGAATTGTAAGGATTGCCCGAACTACGTCTGAATGACACGATTTGACCACAATGCCATACAGCATCTTCTATAGAGCCATTAATGTTATTCCAAAAAGGAAATTCTCGTTCTCCAAAAACTAACTTAAATTGGGAGATATCGTCCGAATTTCTTAAAATATCGGCAGCCGTTTTTATGTTTTCCAAAGTTAGTTTTCGCTTGTCATCAAATGACATACTTGAGTCTTCATTTTCGCCGCTGTTTGATTTTTTCAAGGTTGCATTTACTATTATTTTTGATAACCCATAAATATGCTCGATTGTTTCAGCAGTAGTTCGCGCATCTCCATTGGGTTTAAATTTTAAATCTTCATCTCTTAATCCATCTGTAGCCCAGTAATATCTAAACCCCAAACCATCAAGCATTCTTGCCGCAACTGTTCCTGCCGTAAACGCATCTGGATACTCCGGAATTTCATAATAAGGTAAATCTGTTTTCATAGTAGTTTGTCCCTGTACAGTAAAACCAATAAATACTAAAAATAAAATAAGTCGTTTCATACAAATTCAATTATTTAAATTCCATAGGTATCAACTAAGTATACCAGCGCTGTCATGGTGGCTGCTCCCAGTTCAAGTTCACGTTTATTAACGGCATCAAACCTATCATTGCTGGCATGATGATAATCGAAATACCGTTGTGAATCTGTTTGCAAACCAGCTAAAACGGTTGTGCCACTTTTTAATGGACCAATATCTGATCCTCCATGACCTTTTTCAAAATAATGAATTAAATAGGGATTAAATAAAGGTTTCCATTTAGCGATGGAATTAAATTGCTCGTCGTTACAATCAAATGAAAACCCTCTTGGTGTAAAACCACCTGAGTCACTTTCCAAAGCAAACATGTGGTTTTCGTTATTGGCTCTAGCCTCTTCTGCATATTTAGTCCCTCCTCGCAATCCGTTCTCTTCATTTATAAACAGCACCACACGAATACTGCGTTTTGGCTTAATGCCAGATTCTTTAAGCAACCGTAATACATCCATGGACTGCGTTACCCCAGCGCCATCATCGTGAGAACCATCACCCAAATCCCATGAATCCAAATGACCTCCAACAACAATATACTCGTTAGGGAATTGGGTGCCCGTAATTTGCCCAATCACATTATATGAAAGCACATCCTTGAGCTGTTTACAATTTTGTTTGAAATAAAATTTAAGTGTTTTATCAAGCTTAAGCATGGTGCTTAACAATTCTGCATCATTGGTGCTAATTGCGGCGGCTGGAATACGCTTATCCTCTTGCAAATCTCCATAGGACATGTTTCCTGTATGGGGTAAATCGTCTAATCGTAAATTCAAAGACCTTACAATAACACCAATCGCACCATATTTTGAAGCTTCTAAAGGGCCTTTTGTGCGCTGATTGCCCGCTTTACCATATGCCCCAAACGTATCAATTAAATCGGGTTGCATGGGTCTATTAAAAAACACAATTTTTCCTTCGATAGCTTCTTTTCCTAAAGTCGCTAATTCTTCAAAATTTTGAACTTCGATAATATTCGCTTTTATCCCTAAAGCAGGTGTGGCAACCGAACCACCGAGTGCACAAATATTGACGCTTATGGTCTTTCCGGGCACACTTTCTATAAAGGCATATTCTTTAGCACCGCGGACCCATTTTGGCACCATTACAGGTTGTAACCACACTTTATCCAGCCCTAGCTTATCTAATTCTTCCTTGGCCCAAGCTACTGCTCTTTCTGCTCCTAATGATCCTGAAAGTCTGCTTCCTATCTGGTTGGATAAATAATTTAACCATTCATAACTTTGCCCGTTTTTTAATGAACTAGTATATATTTTTTTAATGATTTCTTCATCTGTTTGCGCATAAATAGGATGTACCAGCAACAACCCAAATAAAACCATGAATGCTCTTAATATTCTCATTTAATTTTTTTTTTAAAGGTACTGTTTATGGAAAGCTTAAAATGCAAAAAAAATCATAAAAAATTAGGTGTCCCATTTAAAATAAACATAAATGAACAACATACCGATTATTCACTTTCCAATTGTTGTTTATATAATGTTAAATTCGCTTTAATGTCATCATCAAGTTCTGGCTCTTGAATATCGGTATACATACGTAGCACATCGTACATGATTTTTGCTACAATATAGCGTGCTGTAGACTTATCATCCGCCGGAATAGTATACCAAGGAGCATGGGTTGTAGACGTTCTATTAATGGCGTCTTCATAACAAGATTGATAGGCATCCCAAAGTTTACGCTCTTTTAAATCCCCAGGAGAAAATTTCCAGTTTTTTTCTTGTTTGTTCAATCGACGAAGTAGCCTGTTTTTTTGTTCTTCTTTGGAAAGGTTTAAGAAGAATTTAAAAATTATGGTCCCACTTTTTACAATATGGTTTTCAAAATTATTTATTTGTTCAAAGCGTTTGTCCCAAAAGGTGGCATTGACATCTTCAACCG
>CAXBHA010000201.1:0-5362 GCA_963974955.1 uncultured Yeosuana sp.
CTTCCTTTTATAGAATAGTCCTTATTAGAAAATAATTCAAAACAATATTTAAAATAAGACTAATTGTTGAAGTAACCACCAAAAAATTATTTTTGTTTATGGCTGTCAAATATCGGTTCATGACCATCCCCATAACATAGAATGGAATCTGCAAAATATACATTTGTTGTACTCGATAAACAATTTCAGTATTTTCAGGTGTAAACGCATTTCTTTCAAAAATTATAGATACGATGGGTTGTGATAATAATATTAAGGCAATTGCTAGAATACCACATGCCACGAAACTATATTTTAAAATTTTCAATAATAATTGATAAGTTTTTTTATAGTCTTCTACGGCTTGTTTTGAGAAATAGGGAAGAAGTACGTTCCCAAGCGCTATGGCAATTAAGCCGATAACGACATCAGGAATTTTGGTGCCATAACTTAAAGCCGCAATGGAACCGATAATTAATTGAGCGCTAAAATATTGATCGACAATTGGATTTAAACCATTAAGCAAAGAGGAGGATACTTTAGCAGGTACCTGTTTTAATAAAAGCAATATATTGTTACTGTAAAAGTCCGGTTTGCCCAAATGAATAATTTTCCTCCTTAGTGATATTATCAATAAATAAATGAAGTCCAAAAAACTGCCAATAAGCATGCCCACCGCTAATACCTTTTCCTTTAAAACCTCTTTAAAAAATATGAGACATATTATAATACTTAAAGTTGTAAATAGATTACTAAAGGAGGCATAAAAAAACTCATTATCAATATTCAATAAACCTGTCAGTAATGAGGACATAGCCCAAAATATAAGACACGGCAGTAAATAATGTAGTTGAAGCTTTACTAGACTATAGTAGGCAGCTGTGTGTCCTTTAAAAAAAATTTCTAGATAAACATCGGTAAATAAATAAGAAATTAAAACAAAAAAAAGCCCTATTGTTATGGTAATAAGAAAGCTAGTTGTTTGAAAAGCTTTTATATTCCCATTTTGTTTTAATTCTGAAATATAGTTGGGAATGAAAACATTATTGTATGAGTTAAGAAAAACTGTGCTAATAAAACCAGGAACTAAAACTGCAATTAGGAATGTATCCAATAATTCAGAGAGCCCAAAATTTTCAGCAATTACCAACTCTTTATAAAAGCCCAAAGCCTTAATAACTAAACTAACTAAACCAACAGTGATTACATTTTTGATAAACTGTTGGCTTAATTTTCCTTTGAGAAATAGTAAACGATTGGTAAATTTTTGGTTAAAAAAAATCAATGGTTGCAAGTTTAATTGATTGTTTACAATCGGCTATCTGCCATGTCTTGCAAAATGCCCTTTACGTCATAAATAACTCCATTAGGCTCTAACATGGATTTTAAATCCAAATTTAAAAACTCCTTATGTGCAACCGTCAAAACAATAGCATCAAATTTAAACTTAGGAATATCTCTAGTAGTTTCCAGTCCATATTCATGTGCCACTTCGTTTGGAGACGCCCAAGGGTCATAAATGGTAATAATGGCACCATAACTACGCAAGTTATTAATTACGTCCACTGCTTTTGTATTCCTAACATCCGGGCAATTTTCCTTAAAGGTAATACCCAAGCTAAGAATATTGGATCCTTTTACTTTTATGTCATTTTGGACCATTAATTTTACCACCTCCGAGGCTACATACTTCCCCATGCCATCGTTCATCCGTCTTCCTGCCAGTATTATTTCCGGATGATAACCATATTCTTGGGCCTTTTGGGCTAAGTAATATGGGTCAACCCCAATGCAATGGCCACCGACCAATCCAGGCTTAAAAGGCAGGAAATTCCATTTGGTCCCAGCAGCCTCCAGTACTTGGTGGGTATCTATGCCCATTAGATTAAATATTTTAGCCAATTCATTCACAAAAGCAATGTTGATATCGCGTTGAGAATTTTCTATAACTTTGGCTGCCTCCGCTACCTTAATACTTGGTGCTAAATGGGTCCCTGCCGTTATAACAGAGGCGTAAAGCGAGTTAACTTGTTTGCCTATTTCCGGAGTAGAGCCAGAGGTAACCTTCAAAATTTTCTCTACCGTATGTTCCTTGTCCCCAGGATTTATTCTTTCAGGAGAATAACCCGCATAAAAGTCCTTATTGAAGGTAAGGCCGCTAATCTTTTCCAATACAGGGATACATTCATCTTCGGTAACTCCGGGATAAACGGTAGATTCGTAAACGACTATATCCCCTTTTTTAAGTACTTTTCCCACCGTTTCACTAGCCTTGTACAAGGGGGTTAAAATGGGACGGTTGGTGCTATCCACGGGCGTGGGAACGGTGACTATGTAATAATTGCAATCAGCGATGTCTTCCAATTGATTGGAACAGTACAATCCGTTACCTTGCATTTTGGGGGTCTCTGTAAGGACGGCTTGTAGGATATTGTCCTCTACTTCTAAGGTGCTGTCCTTTCCAGACCTAAGTTCCTTTATACGTGCTTCATTAATGTCAAAGCCAATGGTAGGGTATTTTGTAGCAAACAAACGCGCTAAAGGAAGCCCTACATATCCCAGTCCTATTATTGCTATTTTTATGGTACTCATTTTAGTATAATATTAATGGTTTAATTATTTTTTCCAATCTGGTAATACTCAATGCCTCTTTCTTCCATCAAAGTATGATTGTATTGGTTACGACCATCAAAAATAACGGGTTGCTTTAATTGTACTTTTAATTCCTCAAAATCAGGAGATCTAAATTCCTTCCATTCGGTTAACAGGATCATGGCATCGGCACCTTTTAGGGTGTCATATTTTGAGTTATGGTAGCTAACCTCTTTTAAATCTTTAAGGTAAAAGTGTTGAGCTTCCTCCATTGCCTTGGGGTCATAAGCCTGAATGTTGGCACCGCGCCTCACCAATTCCTTAATAATGTAAATAGCGGGAGCTTCACGCATATCATCAGTTTCAGGTTTAAAGGCTAATCCCCATACGGCAAAAGTCTTGCCACCGAGATTTTCACCAAACCTTTTTACTACCTTATTGGCGATAACCATTTTTTGTCTATCGTTCACCTCTTCTACCGAACTAATCAGTCGAGCAGTATAGCCATGTTCTTCAGGCCAGCATGGCGTTGGCCACATATTTCGTCATTTCGGCAGAACGTACGTCCATTTGTATTAGACGATCCATGCTACTTCTAAAAAAGGGACTATAAAGAGTTCTCATTTTTTTACCGGCTTCGTCATTGTCAGCTCCTATAACCACCCTATCTGGTTTCATAAAATCATTGATAGCATCTCCTTCCTTTAAAAATTCGGGATTGGAAACTACAGAAAACGTAATGTTTGCTTTTCGTTTATCCAGTTCACTTTGAATGGTTGCCTGGACCTTGTCGGCGGTACCCACAGGTACGGTGGATTTATCTACCACTATTAAACTGTGGGTCATATGCTTCCCTATTTCCTGAGCCACTTGTAACACATATTTAAGGTCTGCAGATCCATCATCTCCCATGGGAGTGCCTACCGCAATAAATGCTATATCACATTTCTCTAAATGTATACTTAGGTCTGTACTAAAATGAAGACTGTTGTTTTTGATATTTCTGGTAACCATAGCTTCCAAGCCAGGTTCGTATATGGGGATTATTCCCTGTTTCAGATTTTGAATTTTGGTCGAGTCTACATCAATGCATGTAACAATATTGCCCATTTCCGCAAAACAAGTACCGCTGACCAAGCCTACGTAGCCTGTTCCTATTACTGTTAAATTCATTTTTAATTAGTTATTTTAAATTGGACCAATACCAATCTACGGCCTCTTTTAGTCCAGTGTTTATGTTATGTTTCGGGGCATATCCCAACAATTTTTTTGCCTTTTCAATAGATGCCAAGGAATGAGGGACATCGCCTTGGCGCTTTGGCCCATAAATAACATCAACATTTGCAATATTTGAATCATATGCACTAAGGTGCTTTTTTAAAAGAGTTACCAATCCATTTAAATCTGTTCGCTCTCCAAAGGCCACATTGTAAACGGTGTTAATGGCATCCTTATTGTTCGTTACCAAGGCTAATAAATTCATTTGAATGACATTGTCAATATAGGTAAAATCTCTAGAATAGGAGCCATCACCATTTATTGTTGGAGATTCGTAGTTCATCAATTGCATTACAAACTTCGGGATTACGGCTGCATAGGCCCCATTGGGATCTTGTCGCCTTCCAAAGACATTAAAATAGCGCAATCCAATCGTTTCCAGATCATAGGTTTTGCTAAATATTTCTGCATATAATTCATTGACATATTTTGTGATAGCGTAAGGAGATAATGGTTTGCCTATAATATTTTCCACCTTGGGCATATTTGTGGAATCTCCATAGGTTGATGAACTTGCAGCATAAACAAACCGTTTTACCCTGGCATCCCTAGCGGCAACCAACATGTTTAGAAAGCCAGAAACGTTCACATCATTACTTGTAATTGGGTCATTAATAGATCTAGGCACTGATCCCAATGCAGCTTGGTGTAAAATGTAATCTACCCCATCACATGCCAATTGACAATCTTGCAATTTACGAATATCACCTTCTATTAAATGAAATTTAGGATTTTTTATAAAATGGCTAAGGTTTTCTCTTTTCCCGGTAGCAAAATTATCCAAACAAGTTACCTTATTCCCGTTTTCTAATAAAGTTTCACATAGATTGGAACCGATAAAACCAGCACCTCCCGTAACTAGTACATGATTCTCGGGTTTTAATTGTGGTGATATTTTGTACATTGTTGTTCTTTTATAAAATTGGTGGGGCAAAGGTGTGGAAAAGATTTTTAATTCAAGATTATTATTATCTTAAGTCGCAATAAACTCGATGAAATGAATTATTATTGCTAATCTCTACTGAAATCTAGTTGATTTTTTGAGATTACAAGGGCTACAAATAAAACTTTGACATTTTGAGGTGTTAGTAACTATCAATCTATTAATTTTCTTGATGTTTTCTTTCTCAGCTTCAAATTGAATTGTACAAATGCTTCATACGTATATTGATTCGATTATAATAACTGAAAATTATAAACGTAAAAGGCAGTTTTTAGCAGCTATTAAAAATAGTTTTTAAAACTTTTAATTTTGTTACTTATTTTAGCAAGAGAAATTTGCCATATGATTTAACATAAAGTTTAAGTGGTACTTAAATTCTGAGTATTCTACCATGTTAAAATGAAACTTAAATTATTTACCCTGAAGAAAATCAATTTGGGAGTTCCGAATGAGATATTTATTGAGGTCCACACGGAACACTTAATGGTTTATGAAGTGGTTGTGAATTGAGCAATGCATTTCTTTTTAACTTTACAAGTAATTCGGAAACACTGTTTATCAACGTTGTTT
>CAXBHA010000202.1:0-5358 GCA_963974955.1 uncultured Yeosuana sp.
TTTAAGCCACTCTAGGCCTTCCAGAATATTTTGAAGGACAAAACAATCTTCAAATTCGTCTGGTTTAAAGTACTTATTAATAATCTGATAAATGTATTTTAAGTCATTTTGTAATATTTCTTCCGAATCTTTGAATTCATAATAGTTTAGCTTATACATTACTTGAAGCAAAGAAGACTTACTAGCATTTTGTAGAAGGTAATTGTAACATTTGAATCTAAATGATTTAATTGATTCTGACAGCCATAAATGAAAAGTCCAAAGAGTTATTCCTCTTCCATTTCCTTCATTTTCATTAAACTCTAGTTTAAGAAAATCTGGAATTATTTCGCTTAAAACATTGTCATATATAGTTTTATTGTTATTGGTTTGTGCATTAGTAATTAAAAAGTCAAAAAGCAAATGCTGAATTCGGTCACCATGCATATAACCTAATCTTGAAAAGCTAAATTTCTCTTTTATAGTATAAATTACAGCTGGCATTATAGATGGAACTTTTATTGTATAATAAAACATAAGTTCCAATGCATCTTTAAAGTATTCATCACTATGATATCTAAATCGGGATAAAATCTCAAGGTCTTTCCCCGTTCCATATGAGAATTCATTTAATTCATAATTATATCTAAATTCAGTTGTTGTTTCTGTTTCTTGAATATCAATTTGCTTTTTAATGAAGTTTAATACTTGTGGACTTAAATAGAACCAAAACAAATCAAGATATTTCAAAGAATTTTGATGATTCCCTTCCTTTTCAATATCCAACCATTTTTTAAGAATTATTGGTTTTAATTTTTTCTCTATTTGTTTGTAATTGAAAGTATTTATTACAGGTACAATAGTATCTGTAATTCTATTTTCGTAGTCTAAATAATTATCAAGAAAGAAACTAAAACTCAATGATTCATTATCAATTACTACTTTATAGAAAATATATGTCGAGAATATTTGGTCTGATATTTTGACAACTTGTTGCTCGAATAAGTCAACTAGTTCAGATTCATGAAGAGCATAACAAATTTCCCAAAACTTACTCTCTTCAACTTCAAGGTTTTTAAAAATGAAATCACAGAATTCTCTGTTTTCTTTATCAATACGTGAAAAGAAAGATATTAATGCTAGTGATTTCTGAGCTATTGGTTCTTTTAATAGTTCGACTTCATTGAATAAAGGCTCATAGTATTCATCATAAATTTGGGATGCATCATCAAGCTCTAATATATTTTTAGCTTTAAGAGCAACTTTTGCACACATAATCGCCAGACGTGCATTTCCTTGAGCTATTTTAAGAATTCTATCAACAAATGCTGGTTCGTTGATTTTAAAATCGTCCGATTGAATGATTTTTTTTATTTCATCATTTGAAAATGCTTCAATTACAATCGATGCATAATTGAAATTGACAGCGATAGACTTCACCTGAGGTAATGCGTAATCTCTTACTGTAACTATTACTTTTAAAGCTTTTGGCGCTCTTTCATCAAATAGGCTTAATATCCATTGAAAGTTCTTAGCTAATCTATTTGCATCATCAACTAACAGAACATATTTTTTATCGGTTCTGACAATTGTTTTAAGGTCTTCCCATATTGGAATCCCTTTATTTCCAATACACAAGAAAGAGAAATCATTTTTATCAGAATAAAGTTTTGCAAGTTCAATCGCAAACTTTGATTTTCCAGTACCAGGTGCTCCATGAATTAATAATAAATCATTTGTTTCTAAATGACTTAATCCATTTTCTAATTCCTTATCTCTACCAAAAAATTTATTACTTAACGGTGTTGAGATTTTATTTTTCTCATAGTTAGCAATAAATTCAGAAGGTTCTTGAATTTGACCAGTTCCAACCTTTATTCCAACATAAGTTCCTAAAATTGGATAATCAAGTACTGCAAATGCTAAATCTCTTATTCCTTTTAAATCAAGAATACACTTTGGATTGTGTTTTTGACATAATTCTTCAAGATTTTTCTTTTCAACTGGTTTAATACGTTCAGTAAAGCATAAAATTACTTTATCAATTTCTTCTTTCTTTAATCCTGTCTTTGAAGTATCGAAGCAGTTTTCAATATCTGACTTTAATTTATTATAAAAACTTTGTCCTTTTTCTAGTCTTTCTTTTGTAGTATATTCAGCAAAAATTAATTCATTATCAGCACTAGTAAAATATGAATCAGGAATACCTTTTCTTGACTTTTCTTTACCAATAACACTACCAATCGGTGTGATTGTATTTGGATTCAGTTTCAAATACAAAAAATGATTGCAAAATTCTTGGAAGATGTCTCCATTAATCCTATCCAAAGCATTTTCTATTTGTACAGAGTCTATCATATGCTCCAGTGGGTTGGGAAAGAAATAGCTCTTTTGCAAGCTGAAGCATCAGCTTGTGTGTCGGGGCTTGCAAATGTGCTATTTGTGTGTTGGCTGTTCATTTTTTCTTTTTTTCACTGCTAAATTACCGCTGTCGTTTCTTAGGCTTGTTGGTAACGGCTCGTATAAGAAAAGTAGGGCTGGTGGTAAGCGATGACCTTTCGGTTTGGCCGCAAGCCAAATCTTTTGCATTTTGTTTTTACCTTATTTTTCTAAAAGCCAAATCAAAAAATTTGGTGACTTCGTAAATACGAATAAGCCAATTGTATCAGCACTTACCGCCCTATTTTTTTTATACATTGTTAGCGGTAGTGCTTATTCCGCTGTTTCTTCATTAGGTTCAATATATTTTTTATAATATTTCATATACTGCTCCCAAATCCTACCTTCAATATCTTTTAATTTTTCCTTCAATTCTTTAAATTCTTCTTCTTCAAAATCTTCAAGTGCTCGAATCAAGAAGTTACTTGCGAGCGGTAAGCAACAAAATGCGGGAATAAGACCTGCAAAATGATTCTTATTATCATTGTACCAATACAATCCATTGTGCATTGGATTAAAACTTTTTGCTAAATGATATTTGGCTATAACTCTCCATTGACCATGGACAACACCCGAAGTTCTTTTGTAAAGAAAATAATATTGATTGTCTTTTCCCCAAATCTCCTCTGCCATTTGGTCAATTCTCAAATCAAATATATCTCCACGTTCAGTTGCAACACTTATTTCTCTAACTCCAGCCTCCTTAATCCCGTCCGCAACCATTTTTTCAGCTTCTTTTTTCATCTTTTCATCAACTGCTTGTTCAGCGATTTTTTGACCAAAAAATTTATCTCTTCCAGTTGTAAAATCTCTAAATCTTTTATGCAATTCTGCATCTTTTCGATTGTAAAGCCAACTACCTACAATAAATGTCTCTAAGGTGGTTCTAAATACAATTTCTGCAATCTCTCCTTTGTGAGATTTTACCAAATCTACTACATCAAATGTCAAATTGCAGATGCGGGCTATAAAACCCATATTTACTTCAGCGATGAACTTTGGGTAAATCGAAAGCAAATTAATTTCTTTGAACTCTGTATAAAGTTGCTTTAACTCTTCACTTAATTCTTCAACTTTCATTTCCTTAAAATGTTCTTCTTCCATTTTGGTGTCGTCTGGTTTAGGTAATAGTGGTGAACGTACATAGTTAAAGAGCCAAATGGATTCACATAACTCCAAATCAAAGTATATTGACTGTCCAACAGAAGGCGGAAACATTGCCATCACTCTAGATACATTCATAGGATGCAAAATTTCATCAGTTCCATTCAGGCTAAACATTTGAAATGGATCTTCTCGGTCAAGATGTTTATATTGAACCATCAAATATTTGCATAAAATTGAGATGTCCGAACGACCGTCTAAGATGTACTTGTATCCAAGAAAAATGGGTTTTATCTCTGGCTTAAAATCATATTCAATCTTATACTCAAAAAGCTCAGAGTAAAATCCAAGTATTTGTTCAAATGCTTTTTTAAATGATGTTTGAAAAATTATATCAAGTAACTCATTGTTTTCTTTTATCAACTTTACTGTATGGGTAAGATTGAAGTGAAATTTTCGTTCTAAGTCAAAATTTGAATTTACATAATCACTTATTACTGCAAAATCCTTTTTGACTGTTTCGTAATCAAAATCAGTAAGTGCTATTGAAATGTGAAGTACTTCGGGAAGTCTATCTGACCAAGAGAATGGTACAATCATTCCTGGATAATTGTCAAATACCTTTTGAAATTCAGTTCTTGTTTGTCTTATTCGACTTCTTTTCTTTTTAGCAGACATTTAGTTTCCTAGTGTTTTTTTTGCATTACCGCTAACGTACCATGGTATGTTTATTTCTCAATTTAGCACGTAAAACGTACCATCTAAGATACCACTAAAGAATAAACCTACACTTTGTAGTCCAGCTATACTTACGGGTTTCCGTAAAATGCCACAAATTTTGTATGATTGGTCTATTTTTACGACCAAAAGACCATGTCAAAGAAAATCCTCTTTATTTATAATGCCAATAGCGATACCGGTAGTAAACTATTCGATTTCGCCCATAAAATAATAAGCCCCGCAACGTACGACTGCGCGCTCTGCTCGTTAACCTTCGGTAGCTTTACCGAGAACAAGCAATGGAAAGCGTTTAGAGAAAGCCTGTTAGCCAAAGGCTACGAGCTACAATTCTTACATAAAGACGAATTTCAAAAAAGCTATAAAAGCAAATTTGGGCATGCATTTACCTTTCCTATTATACTAGTAGATACAGCGCATGATTTAGAGGTGTTGGTAACGACAGAGAAATTGAATGGTTTTGAGACCGTAGAAGAGTTGGTGGCTGCGGTTCAGGGTTCGGTCTTCAGTTAGAAGGTTTATTTTCAGATTTTATAGCTATGACATTCTGTACGATCATTTCAAATACATTCGCAGTGGTTGCGATTACAATAGAAACAAAGACACTTAAAGCACAAATAGCAAGAAAACCCGCAGGATCGTCATCTAGATTGTGGAATAATCTGATATATACCCCTGCCATTGCAATTAAAATGCTGAGTACGATTGCACAATATTTTATACTCTTTAATATTTTAATAGAGCTTGATGAGAATACCCTATGCTGCCCGATGTAACTGAGCAACTTGAACACTTTGTAGAGGATAATAAAAAAAGCGATCGATGCAACGTATACATACAAAATGAACGGGTCAGAGTAAATACTGAACGCATCTAAATTTGTGGCTCGACCTTCGGTCAATGGAGTCCAAATCAAAAAAGTAAGTGCTACAATACCGATAAGCACGATGACTGCCTGAAGAAATAATATTGAAATTCTTTTCATCATGATCTTACGAAATGTAGATGATGTCTAAATTTTCAATGAAGGTATAACTTTATCCTAAAGAGCGAATGAACATGCCCAGCATTTTAATTGTTCGTTGTTATGTTTCAGTA
>CAXBHA010000203.1:0-5319 GCA_963974955.1 uncultured Yeosuana sp.
TTTACGCTATTATTTTATAGCACATTTAACGAAAACTATTAACAAAATATTTTAAACGATTTGTAGTTTAGGTATCCGATGAAGTTTACAGGCTTTCTTTTTATCTTTTTTATCGGTTTTTGTGCGATGGCCCAAAACCTAAATTCTAATTATAGAACTAAAAAAATTGCTGTAAGTGATATTATTGTAATAGATAGTGTTAGTATTAATTCTAATTACTTTTCAATAAAAACCAAAGATAGTTTATACCTTGATGCTTCATATTATACTGTTGATTTTCCTAAAGCAATTTTAACCTTTAAAAAGCCTGTTGAAACAGATTCTGTTATTATAAATTATCTGAAGTTTCCAGATTTTTTAACTAAAACCTATCAGCAATTGGACGACCATATTATTGTTGAAAATAATAATGGCATTCAAACACTTTATAAACTATCCCAAAGTAATCAGGACTCTAATTTTATTCCCTTTGATGGTTTAACAACTTCGGGAAGCATTTCGCGTGGTGTAACCATTGGAAACAATCAAAATTCTGTTTTAAATAGTGAGCTCGACCTTCAAATTACTGGTAAATTGAATGATAAGGTCTCGTTGCGAGCCTCTATCCAAGATGCCAATATCCCTTTACAAGCAAGCGGTTATTCACAACGTTTGGATGAATTTGATCAGGTTTTTATTGAATTGTTTAGCGACCGTTGGAATGTTCGTGCCGGCGATATTGATTTAGTAAAAACCAACTCCTATTTTGCCAATTTTTCTAAACGAGTTCAAGGGCTCATGGTAAATGTAAAACTTGGTGATCAAGACTCTCAGACCAACCTGTTTGGAGCAGGTGCTTTGGTAAGAGGCCAGTTTACGCGAAGTCAATTCACTGCTCAAGAAGGCAATCAAGGCCCCTATAAACTTCAAGGACCAAATGGCGAATTATATGTACTTATCGTATCGGGAAGTGAAACCGTTTATGTAAATGGTGTCGCAGTAAAACGTGGTGAAGATCAAGACTATATTATTGATTATAATGCTGGAGAAGTAATTTTTAACGCTACCTTTCCCATTACATCTGAAATGCGAATTACAGTTGATTATCAATACAGCGAACGTAATTACTCTCGGTTGGTGGCTTATGGTGGTGCAACTTATGAAAGTACTAAACTTAATTTAGGTGTTTCCTTTTATTCTGAAAATGACGCCAAAAACCAACCATTGCAGCAAAACCTTTCGGCAGAGCAAGTACAAATACTCGCTAATGCTGGAGATAATAAATCGTTAATGGTAGCCCCTTCGGCTGTTTTAGATAGCTATAGTGACAATCGGATTTTATACAAAAAAGAACTCATTAATGGCTTTGAAGCATTTGTTTTTTCAAATAATCCAGATGATGAATTATATCGCATTACCTTTAGTTTAGTTGGTGCTAATAAGGGAGATTACATTTTAAGTAGTATTAATGCTATAACCAATATTTATGATTATATAGAACCAATTGCCGGTGTTCCGCAAGGGAATTACGCCCCCGTAGTTCAGCTGGTGGCACCAATAAAACTTCAAATGGCGGTGATTAATGGAAACTATAAGCCCACTGAAAAAACAACCTTGGGTTTTGAGGTAACAAGTAGTAAAAACGACCAAAATTTATTTTCTAACATTGACAATTCAAACAATAATGGTTTTGCAGGTAAACTTAAACTATCACAAAATATTGTAAAAACAGATAGTCTTTGGAACTTAAATGCATTTGCCGATATTGACTATATTCAAAAGGATTTTAAAACTATTGAACGCTTATACAACGCGGAATTTTCTAGAGATTGGAATATTGAAAATCCACTTGGTAATCAGCAATTGTTTACTACTGGATTACAATTGCACCATCCAAAAAAAGGGATTGCAACCTATCAATTTGAACATTTAGGCTATTCAGAAAATTTTAATGGAAATAGGCAAGTCGCAAATTTGAATCTGTTTTTAAATAAATTCAATCTCGTGTCTTATTCTAGTTTTTTAAATGCCACATCAACTATCAATACGTCAACCTTTTTAAGAACATTTAACCGCATAACCTACGGGATGAACCGTAGTTGGTTAGGCGCAAAACTCGCAGCAGAAGCTAATGAGCAAAAAAACGTTGTCACATCGGAATTAACGCCATTAAGTCAAAAGTTTAAATCGTATGAAGTGTTTTACGGAATTGGAGACAGCACCAATGTTTTTGCAGAGATTGGTTATAAAAACAGAGTCAACGATAGTATAAGAAATAATGTTTTACAAAAGGTAAATAGATCTAATTCCATTTATTTAAATTCTAAACTTATCCAAAATAAGGTGACTAATTTATCTCTTTATCTTAATTACCGAAACCTGAACAATGTAGATAAAAATATAGATGACGACCAATCACTTAACTCAAGATTGCTATACAACCAAAAGTTTTTTAAACAGCTCATACAATGGAATACGGTATTTGAAACAAATTCGGGCGCCTTAGCGCAACAAGATTTTACGTATGTAGAAGTAGAGCCGGGAAAAGGTGCCTATGCCTGGATAGACTATAACCAAAATGGTATTCAAGAACTAGAAGAGTTTGAGATTGCTCAATTTCAAGATTTGGGGAAATATATTCGTGTTTTATTACCAAACCGGATTTTTATAAAAACGCATCAAAATAGGCTAAGTCAAACCTTTACCATTAATCCTTCACAATGGTCGGTCAGTGATAAAAAATCTGAAAAATTTTGGTCACACTTTTATAATCAAACCAGTTATCTAATTGATAGAAAAATAAAACGTAATGGTAATAATTTTAATATCAATCCTTTTCAGGCCAATGCCGATAATCAATTGGGCCTTCAACTAAACTTAAGGAACGTGTTCTTTTTAAATCGCGGTAAACAGCATTACACAACATCCTATACCTATTTGTCGAATAAGTCCAGAAATGTTTTATCTGTTGGGTTTATAGAAAATAGTTTAAAAAGCCATCAGGTTAATTTCAATCATAAAATATTAGATATTTGGTTAATTGACTTATCTTCTGCCTTTGACACCAAACAAAGTGCCAGTGAAAATTTTAGTAGCAAGAATTTTAATTTTAACCAACAACGTTACAACCCCAAGCTTTCCTATTTATTTAATGATAATTCTCGGTTCGATATATTCTACCAATATGCATCAACTAATAATACTATTGGTGATTTAGAGTCTTTAAAACAGCAAAAATATGGGATTTCTTTTACCTTTTCAAACAATCAAAAAGAAACTATCAATGGTGAAATTAATTATTTTTCAAATAATTTTGTTGGCAACCCAAACACGCCTGTTTCGTATCAAATGCTTGAAGGTTTACAACCAGGGAAAAACTTTACATGGAGTTTATTAGCGCAAAAAAAATTGACTGAATTTTTAGATTTAAATTTGAGCTATTTTGGAAGAAAAACAGTTACAAGTAGCACAATCCATACCGGAACGGTTCAGTTAAAAGCCTACTTTTAAAAAGTAAGCGTGTCAATCGTATTAAAAACCGAGATAATGTTTTTTACCGATTCAATATAAAACTTGGGTTGAATATTTTCGAAATCGTCTGTTGGCATATGGTAATCTTTATGGTCGTCAACCCCAAAATATATAAAGGGAATTCCTTTTTTATGAAATGATCCTTGGTCTGAAGAATAGGTCCAATCCTCTAAACCGTCTTCACCATCGTGCGCAGCAACAAGCTTTGCGTTGCCAGTTTGTTTAAAGTTCAAAATGACCTCTTTTAGAATTTTATTAAATCGTGTCCCAACAGCAAATAAGGTATTGGAACCGCTCCGACTAATCATATCCATATTAAGGTTAAGTACAATTTTCTCTAATGGAACAACAGGGTAATTCACAAAATAATTTGATCCTTGAAGCCCCCATTCTTCACCATCAAAAGCGGCTAAAATAACTGAATATTCAGGTGGATTCTTTTCTAAATACTCTGCAAAACTGAAGAGTGCACATGTCCCTGAGGCATCATCGTCTGCGCCATTATAAATCACGCCGTTTTTTATACCTTCATGGTCGTAATGTGCACTAATAACAATATATTTATCTTGAAATTCAGACCCTTTAACAACCCCTAATATATTGGTGCCAATATATTTTTTACCTCTTCTAAAAAAGGCAAAAGATTGTTCAAATTTATTGGTCAAAGGCAATACATTAAAAAGTTCAAATTGATCAACAATATAGTCCTTAGCTAATTGTGCTCCATTTGTCCCAGTACGCCGCCCTTCAAAAGCATTAGAAGATAATGTTTCAATGTTTAGAAGCAGTGCTTTCTCATTGAAAAACTCATAAGAATTATTAGACTGTATTAAGCCGTTTTGTGTAAAACCTAAATTAAAAAATAGAAAAAGAAAAAGAGCAATAAAACAATGTTTTTTATACATTAAGTCTAATATTTACGCATGCAAAACTAAATAAAAAACTCAATAGGAGTGTTAACAAATGTTAAATTAAATTGGCTTTCATTAGCTCTCTATTCATGCGTGCAATATTGTCTAAAGAGATTCCTTTAGGGCATTCTACTTCACAGGCGCCTGTATTGGTACAGTTTCCAAAACCTTCTAAATCCATTTGAGCTACCATATTTCTAACTCTATCTGCAGCTTCAATCTGTCCTTGAGGCAATAAAGCAAATTGAGATACTTTTGCACCAACAAATAACATAGCCGAAGAGTTTTTACACGTAGCTACGCACGCCCCACAACCAATGCAGGTTGCCGAATCCATAGCCTCATCGGCAGCATGTTTTGAGATTGGAATATTGTTCGCGTCTTGTGTGTTTCCAGAAGTGTTCACAGAAATATAACCACCAGCCTGTTGAATGCGCTCAAAAGCCATTCTATCAACTACTAAATCCTTAATTACAGGAAATGCTGCCGCTCTAAATGGTTCAATAGTTATGACGTCACCATCTTTAAACATTCGCATATGTAGTTGACAGGTAGTTACGCCTCTATCTGGCCCATGAGCTTCCCCATTAATATACATGGAACATGCACCGCAAATACCCTCACGACAATCATGATCAAAAGCTACTGGATCTTCTCCGGTATTTATCAATTGTTCATTTAAAACATCCATCATTTCTAAAAAAGACATATGTTCTGAAATATCATTTACTTTATAATTGACCATTCGACCCTTTGCCTTTGAGTCTTTTTGTCTCCAAATTTTAAGTGTTAAATTCATAATGTCCTATTTGTATGAACGTTGTTTTAGTGCAATATCCTTAAATTCCAATTGCTCTTTATGAAGTACGGCGTCAGCAGGCTCTCCTTTATATTCCCA
>CAXBHA010000204.1:0-5318 GCA_963974955.1 uncultured Yeosuana sp.
AGATAAAATGAAAATAAAAAACAGGATACAACAGGCTGTATAATTAACGGCTCTTGGAAAGAGCCGCTAACCATACAGCTATTGATAAGACAACCAAAGTTGATTATCAATATCCAGAAATAAATATAGCATATTTCAATATATCAGAAAATGTAAACAAAACAGTTTATAAAAATTTAAAATCAAATATTCATAAATTATTTATTGTTAAACTGAATTATGTAAGAGGCCCTCCTCCTTTTGTCACTAATGAATTCAGAATATAAAATATATTAAAAACAATAAAAGATTTAAAATTATGGATGCAACACATCTTCATTTAGTATTAACACATTTTCCAATAATAGGAACTATAATTGGAATAGGAATATTGGCTTACGGTCAGATTTTTAAAAATCCAGAAATACAAAAAGTAGCATTAGTCACTTTTATTTTAATGGCATTATTGACAATTCCCGTTTTCCTCACAGGAGAAGAAGCAGGAGAAACTGTCGAAAATATCCCTGGGATTTCCGAACAATTAATTGAAAACCACGAAGAACTTGCAGAAAAAGCAATTTGGTTAATGGGATTGTTAGGTATATTATCAATAGTTAGTTTATTTGCGATTTTCAAAAAATTATCATTTGCAAAAGCAATAACTTTAGTAACATTAATTGCTTCAATAGTCACATTTGGTTTGTTTGCTCAAGTAGGCAATTTAGGAGGACAAATTCGTCACTCTGAAATAAGAACTGATAGTAATATCAATCAAGGTGAACATGAAAATCCTCAAAACTTTGAAAGAAAGGACAAAGATGATGATTAATTAAAACGGCTACCAATACCGTATAAAAATAATTGCGGTCTTGTGCTAAAACAAAGGTAGTTGCGTGTTTGTGTGCGAGGATTTTCCGAAGGAAAATCAGACGTAGCAAACACGCAACTATTATACAAACACGATAAGCGCAACCCAAATTATTCCTCACTAATAGCATCCAAAATACTTAAATAATCTGCTCTGCATTTAATAAAATCCTTGTTGGAGATATCGATGATTTTTACATTAAAATCTGTTTGGCTTTTTAAAAACTCTAAATAGCCCGCATTAATTTTTTCAAGATATTCATCGGCAATATTTTGTTCATAATCACGACCCCGTTTTTTAATGTTCTCTTGTAAACGTTGCGTGTTCTGATATAAATACACATACATATCAGGCTTTGCGATGTCTTTATACATTAAATAAAACAGTTTTCTATATAATTTGAATTCATCTTCATGTAAGGTGATTTTTGAGAAAATAAGCGATTTAAACACATCATAATCGCTTACGATAAAATCTTTAAATAAATCAAGTTGCGATAAATCATCCGAAATTTGCTGATAGCGGTCTGCCAAAAAAGACATCTCCAACGTAAAGGCATAACGTTGTGAATCCTCATAAAACTTCGTCAAAAAAGGATTGTCTGCAAAGCGTTCCAAAATTAGTTTCGCATTAAAATCATGCGCAATTTTATTTGCTAAACTGGTTTTTCCAGCACCAATATTGCCCTCAATAGCAATGTAATTGTAATTTGAAAAATTGTGTTTTTTACTTGGGTTTTTCAACCAAATATTGATGGATTCAACACTGCTTGCATCATCGCAAATATCAAGTAATTCGGAAACCTCTTTTTTTAGTTCTGGATGAATCACTTTAGGGGCCATATCATACAATGGCTGCAACACAAATCTTCGTTTATATAATTCAGGATGCGGTACTTGCAGTGTTTTTGTATTGATAATAACATCATCATAAAAGAGAACATCTAAATCGATCTTTCTGGCTTCATAGCCAGATTTATTACTCCTAATCCTGCCCAAACTCTTTTCAATGGCCAGTAATTCCTTTAAAACTTTTTTGGCTTCTAGTTCTGTTTCTAAACGCAAACATGTGTTTAGAAAATCGTCGCTTTCAAAACCAAATGCAGGCGCATTATATACTTTTGAGATAACATCTATCCTCCCAATTTTAAGAAAAATAAGATCAATGGCGTCTTGCAGGTTTTTAAATCTGTCGCCTTTATTACTGCCAAGCGATATATAAACTATGTGGGATGCCATCATAATACTTAGCAAAATAACTAAAAGAAAATCACAAAAAACTATATTTGTATAAACTGTTAATAAGTTTCTATGACATTAAATGACAAGCTTGCTGCACAGCGTATTTATCTCGTTTTGGGTTCCCTTTTTATCACGTCGTTAGTTGTTTCAAATTTAATTTTTCAAAAGTTTTTTTATTGGTACCCCTTTCATCTTGAAATTTTCGGGACCAAACTCTTTGGAAATACGGCTATAGCTGTTTTCGCGAGCATGCTTGCCTATTTGTTTGCTCAATTTATCGATATTCATATTTATCATTTTTGGAAACGTGTAACCAAAGGGAAACACTTGTGGATTCGCAATAATTTTTCAACCTTTTCTTCACAATTTGTCGATACGTTAACCATTTTGCTTTTGCTTTGTTCTTTCAAAATTATTGAGTGGAATAAATTTGAAGGTTTGCTTGTTTCGGGTTTTATATTTAAAGCGCTTATCGCACTATGTGATACCCCTTTTTTATATTTGGGTGTGTATCTTTTTAGAAAACGTTTTAATTTGAAAGTAAACGAAGAAATTAATTTACTGTAACGTTGTTAGTCGAAATTTAACATAAAAATAGCAACCATTTCAACTTTTCTCAGCACTTTTGCGTAACTATTATGTTGAGGGAATTCTAGTAAACATAGAAGAATTAAATTAATTATACCATGAAAAAAGCATTAAAAATAACAGGGATTACATTACTTATCATTATTGCTTTATTAATAGCGCTTCCATTTATCTTTCAATCCCAAATTAAAGGGATGATTAAAGATTTAATTAACGACAATCTTAATGCACAAGTTGAATTTAACGATGTTAATTTAAGTTTTTTAAGAAGTTTTCCACAAGCCTATGTTTCGGTTAGTGACTTAAAAATCACCAATTTTCAGCCTTTTAAAGATGAAACCTTAATTACCGCCAAAGACATTTCGTTTACAATGTCTATAAAAGAACTCTTTAAAAATGCTAAGGAAGATCCCATAATTATTAATTCCATTGCCGTAAATGAGGCCCTCCTTACATTAAAAACAGACATTTATGGGAATACTAACTATAACATTACAAAGGAAGATAAGACGAATACAGAAGCCACAACTCAAAATGGTAGTTTTAAGTTTGATATTAAAAATTATAAAATAAATAACAGTGCCTTAACGTATATAGATGAAGAATCTAAAATGTTGATTTATGTGTCTGAATTAAATCATGAAGGAAAAGGTATTTTCTCTGCTGATAAGTCTGAATTAGAAACCAAGAGTGAAGCCCATGTGAGCATCACTATGGATAGCACCAATTATTTAAATAATAATCTTATAAAATTAGACGCTTTAATAGACCTTGATTTACCAAATAACACCTATACGTTTAAAGACAATAAAGGCTATATCAATCAACTCCCAATAGAGTTTAATGGGTTCGTAAAATTATTAGACGATGGGCAAGAAATTAATATTACTTTTGAAAATCCTGGTTCTTCATTTAAAGATTTTTTGGCAATAATTCCTGCAACCTATTCAAAAAACATTGAAACCGTTGAAACAACTGGCAACTTTAAAATTAAGGGCGCAATAAAAGGTATTTATTCTGAAAAAACGATACCAGCCTTAGATATCAATATCGTGTCTAACGATGCCTCTTTTAAATACCCAGATTTACCAAAACGTGTTGAAAATATCACTATTAACACCTCCATAAAAAACACTACTGGACTTATTGACGATACCTATATTGACATTAATGCCCTCAACTTTAAAATAGACCAAGATGTTTTCAAATCGTCTGTTTCACTAAAAAACCTAACTGGAAATATGTTGGTAAATGCAACAATAGACGGTGTATTAAACTTAGCAAATATAACTAAAGTGTATCCCGTTAAGTTAGATAATACCCTAACCGGTATATTAAAAGCCAACATTAATACTGCTTTTGATATGGATGCTATTGAAACGAATGCTTATGATCATATAAAAAACAGTGGCACCATGAGTGTTAGCAATTTTAATTTTTCATCGGATGCTTTGGCGAATCCCATTCAAATTTCAGATGCTAAAATAACTTTTAACACCGATAATGTTTCCTTAAACCAGTTTAATGCCAAAACAGGCAAAAGTGATTTACAGGCTACAGGGACCATTAAAGGTTTAATTGGATTTTTATTAACTGATAAGCCGCTTCAAGGAACCTTCAATTTGAATTCCAATGTCTTTGCTGTGAGTGATTTTATGACGGATGACGAAGAACCGGTCGCTGATACTAATAAAACATCAAACAAGGCGTCTTTAAAAATACCGGCCTTTTTAGATTGTCCCATAAATGCACAAGCCAAAACCGTAGAATACTATAATTTAAAGATGAAAAATGTAAAAGGCACCTTAATCGTTAAAGATGAACAGGCCATTTTGCAAAATATGACCTCCGATCTATTTGATGGTCAACTGGCATTATCTGGGCTGGTTTCAACTAAAACAGACACGCCTACATTCAATATGGATTTAGGGATTAAAAGTTTCGACATTGCACAATCGTTTCAAGGGTTTGAGTTATTTCAAAATATTGCACCAATCGCAAAAGCCATACAAGGGAAATTAAATACTCAAGTTACTTTAAAAGGAAATTTAACCGACGATTTTACACCTAACTTAAATACATTATCAGGTGGTGCTATGGCCGAAATGTTGTCCCCAACCATTAGCCCCCTAAATGCGGAAGTGTTGAATCTGCTTGGATCGACTTTAAATTTTATTGATTTTAAAAAATTAAACCTCAACGATTTAAAAACAAAATTTGAGTTCAGCGATGGTAAAGTAAGTGTAAAACCTTTTCGTATTAAATATCAAGATATTGATATTGAAGTTGCTGGATCTCATAATTTTGACAAAACGATGTCGTATAATGCCGTTTTTAATGTGCCTGCAAAGTATTTGGGTAGTGAAGTTAATCGGTTAATTGGTAAAATTGACGAAGCATCAATAAATAAGATTACTATTCCTGTAACAGCAAATATTACCGGAACGTACATTAAGCCTTCGGTGAAAACCGATTTAACTAGTGGCATTTCTAGTTTAACCAAACAACTTGTTGAGATTGAAAAACAAAAATTACTAAATCAAGGAAAAGACAAGGTAGATAATCTACTTGGGAATTTAATATCTAGTAATAAGGCCAAAAAAGATTCCACATCAACAACAACAAAAAGCACTGTAAAAGAT
>CAXBHA010000205.1:0-5310 GCA_963974955.1 uncultured Yeosuana sp.
ATGCTGACAAGATCACAACTATTTCTAAAATGGCGAAATCCCTAAACACAGGGTGGGACCCCTATGTTAAAATGCCAAATCAAATCTCAGCCTTGAAAGGTGTAACCGGCATTGCAAATGCCTCGTAATCTTATCAAATGGATGGTAGGGAGTAGTTCTAAACTATTCCCAGAGGAGGAAAAGCGAGCCTTCCCAGTGATATTTTTAAGCCAGGTAATAACCTGTTCGTAACCTAAAACCCCGACAGGGGTGATATTTTTGTAGCCAGTGGCGTCAGCCACTGGTTTAGTGAAATTATCCGTTAATATGATTTTGGCGGTATTGTTGCTTTTTTTCTGCAACAATGCTGACAAAATCACAACGTATATTTCTTGTCAAAAACGCGCATTAGGTCATTGGGTTAAAATGTGAAACCATATCCCAGCCCTGGATTCTAAGATATATTATTTTCTTCCCTTAACCTGTATTGGTCAAGCCGGAATTTCTCCACACGTTGCCATAAATTTATCCATCAAAGTTTAGAGAGAAATTTTAAACCTTGATATTAGTTATTAAATGATTAAGTTTAGTTCTCTTTCCTTTTTTAAGTGTTGAGAAACTTTATAGGTGACCTCTATTAAGAAAAAAAACATTTTGAATAGCTCTTTATATGCTAATTTTTACAAATAATTTATCAGAATATAGGAATGTTTTTATCATTTTCCTTTCACTGTTTTATTCCTGTCAGATAGAAACAGAAAATAAATTTCTAGAAATAGAATTGGTTAAGGAGATAAAAATTAAGCCTGAAGTTCTGACCATACCTAATCCACCCTATGTTCACTTGATAGAATCAGATTCAGCTCAACACCTTTTTTACCTGAATCCTACTTCGATGAGTTTACAATTTATGAATATGGAAAATGGAAAAGTAGCAAATGAAATCATTTTAGAATATGATGGGCCGAATAGTATGAGCAGACGTTCCGGAATTGCAGGTCTGGAAAACGATAAAGTTTGGACAACTTTTAGGCCGCATGCCATTGGTTATTTCAATTATAAGGCAGAAATCCAGTTTAAAAAGAACATACCTCCTGGTGAGGTTGATATAACTTATGTAGGCTCGGATTTTGATAAAGAATTGCATCAGTATGGGGATAAGGTTTTTGGCATGCAACCGCTTTTTATGAACCATCATGGGATGAATAAAGAAGACATTCAAAAACATTCTCTGGTTTATAGTTATGATATGGTTTCAGATCAGACCAAATGGTATGAGGTGTATTATGCTAAAGATTACTGGGATAAAGGGAAAAAAGCTTCCCAATTTTCTTGGACGAGAAGAAATGATAAACTCTATATTGCACCTTGGTTTGATCATGAAATTCAGGTTTTTGATATGCAGAAGGAACAGGTGGTTAATAAGGTTGATGCAAAGTCAGATCATATCAATAGCTTTTATTATGTAAATGAGATTCCGGGATCCAGTGAAGAGGCACATATTAATAGATTAAGCCATGATCTTTATGGAGTAATTCTTTATGACAAGTACAGAGATTGTTTTTATCGTTTCTTTTATCCTGGTTTTATAGATAATGATAAGGACTATGCAATAGAAAGTATGCGAAGGCTTAACCGAGACCGGCCCTTAACAGGCGTGATGGTTTTGGACAAGGAATTGAATGTAATAGGTGAGCATGTCTTTGATAAATTTCAAGTACATACTTCTTCTAATGTATTTGTAGGAGAAGAAGGCTTATACCTCTCCCTTAACAATGAAAACAGTCCCGATTATGATGAGGACCATTTAAGGTATATGGTGGTTCGGTTTGATGTGGGCGATTGAGCAAAAGAACTGTTTATAATTAAAATACCTTTGATTTTATTCGTCCTTTTTTGTGAATCCGGCATTACAAATGCCTCAATTTCTTTTAAAATGGATAAATGGGAGTAGTTTTAAATTACTCCTAGGGGGGGGAGCGACCCTTACCCATTGATTTTTTAAGTCACATAATAACCTGTTCGAAACCTAAAACCCCGATAGGGGTGATATTTTTGTAGCCAGTGGCCTCAGCCACTGGTTTAGTAAATTATCAGTTGATATGATTTTGGCGGTATTGTTGCTCTTTTCTGCAACAATGCTGACAAAATCACAACGTATATTTCTTGTCAAAAACGCGCATTAGGTCATTGGGTTAAAATGTGAAACCATATCCCAGCCCTGGATTCTAAGATATATTATTTTCTTCCCTTAACCTGTATTGGTCAAGCCGGAATTTCTCCACACGTTGCCATAAATTTATCCATCAAAGTTTAGAGAGAAATTTTAAACCTTGATATTAGTTATTAAATGATTAAGTTTAGTTCTCTTTCCTTTTTTAAGTGTTGAGAAACTTTATAGGTGACCTTTGATAAGAAAAAAAACATTTTGAATAGTTCTTTATATGCTAATTATTACAAATAATTTATCAGAAAACAGGAATGTTTTTATCATTTTCCTTTTACTATTTTGTTCATGTCAGAGAGAAGTAGAAAACAAATTGCTGGAAATAGTAAAAGTTAAGGAGATAAAAATTAAGCCTGAAGTTCTGACCTTCCCTAACCCTGCTTATGTTCATTTGATTGAATCAGATTCAGGGCAATACCTTTTTTACTTGAATCCTACTTCAAAGAGTTTGCAATTTATGAATATGGAAGATGGAAAAGTGGTCAATGAGATCGTTTTTGAAGACGATGGGCCAAATAATATGAGCAGACGTTCCGGAATTGCAGGTCTGGAGAAGGATAAGGTTTGGGCAACGTTTAGGCCGCATGCAATAGGATATTTCAATTATAAGGGCGAAATACTGTTTAAAAAGAAAATACCTTCTGGTGAGGTTGATATTACTTCTATAAGATCGAACTTTCACAAGGAACTTCACCGCTACGGGGATAAGGTTTTTGGTATGCAACCGCTTTTCATGAATCATCATGGGATGAATAAAGAAGACATCCAAAAACATTCTCTGGTCTATAGTTATGATATGGTTTCAGATCAGACCAAGTGGTATGATGTATATTATGCTAAGGATTATTGGGATAGTGGGAAAAAACTATCTGATTTTTCATGGGTAAGAAGAGAGGACAAACTTTATATATCCCCATGGTATGACCATGAAATTCAGGTATTTGACATGGAGCAAGAAAAGGTGACTAATAAGGTTAAAGTTAAGTCAGACTATATCAATAGCTTACATTATGTAAATGAGCTTCCAAGGACGCACGAAGAAGCATTAATCAATAGGTTAAGTCATGATATTTATGGGATAGTTCTTTACGACAAGTATAGGGATTGTTTTTATCGGTTTTTTTATCCAGGATATACTGACGATGAAGAATATCCAATAGATAAACTGTGGATGCTAAGAAATTCAAGGCCTTTTATAGGCGTGATGGTCTTGGACAAGGATTTGAATATACTGGGTGAGCATATCTTTGATAAATTTCAAGTACATACTTCTTCTAATGTATTTGTAGGAGAAGAAGGCTTATACCTTTCGCTTAACAATAAAAACAGTCCTGATTATGATGAGGATCATTTAAGGTATATGGTGGTTCGGTTTGATGTGGGCGAATGAGCAAAAGAAGCGTTTTTATTATAGTAATGCCTTTGGATTTTTGTATCCTATCTAGCGGAGCCGGCATTGCAAATGCCTCGTAACCTTTTCAAATGGATGGTAGGGAGTAGTTCTAAACTACTCTTAGGAGAATTTTATTAATGAACAGTTAATTCTATAAATAAAATTGAAATAATTATAGATAAAAAATATTGTGTAGGTAAAATTATTTATAAAGATTAAATTAGAATATTATTTCCCAGAAGGGGAAAGTATGGGTGTTATATTGATTGTATAGGTTTTTTTGTAAAGCTTATACGAAATAATATATTGTTAAGTGGTGTTTGTGATGTAGTATTATTTTGTTCCTTAAGAATTTTAGGCTTGTTTAATTTTTTAGTTTCATTTATTTTTTTTTTAGTTTTAACTAAATAAATGTTACACTTAAATTTTCTTATTATTTATGAAAAAGTTAATTAAAAAACCAGTTCTTTTATTGGGTACTCTGGGAGCATTGATTGGTTTAGGCTTTGTTTCTACGCAAAATGCAGATGTAATTGCACAAGGTTCTGTTAAATGGTGTGATTGGAAAGATGCACCTGGTGATCCTTTAGATGGGTGCAAAATTCCAACGGATAATGAACCATGTATTTGTGAAAACCAATGTTAGTTTCATTTGGATTCTTTGTTTTTCGGTTTTTTTGAAAAAGGAAATTTGAAACGAAAAAGGAAGGTCTTTGTGGTTAAAACACCTTGTTAATAGGTTAAATATAAATTTCATTAAGAATTGTTGTGTTAATTGAAATTTGAGATAATTTTTAAATGCCATTCGTTGAATTTATCATCGAATGGCATTATAGTTAATTGAGATGATTATGAAAGTACAAATTATTATTATTTTTCTATTGTTTTGCTGTTGCCAAAATAGTCAAAAAAAAGATTCAATTGATCTGGTAGTTATAAAGGAGATTGAGATTAAACCTGAGAAAAATTTATTCCCTAACCCGGCTTATGTCCGTTTGGTAGAATCAGATTCAGGTCAACACCTTTTTTACATTAATCCTAATTCAATGCGTTTACAATTTATGGATATGGAAGATGGAAAAGTGGCCAATGAGATCATTTTGGAAGACGATGGGCCGAATAGTATGAACAGAAGTTCAGGTATAGCCGGTTTAGAAAAAGATAAAGTTTGGGCAACTTTTGAGCCTCATGCCATAGGTTACATCAATTATAAAGGGGAAAAACTGTTTGAAAAGTCCATTACCTCAGGTAAAGTAGATATTACTTATTTGGGTTCGGATTTTGATAAAGAATTGCATCGATATGGGGATAAGGTTTTTGGCATGCAGCCGTATTTTATGAATCATCATGGGATGAATAAAGAAGACATTCAAAAACATTCTCTGGTCTATAGTTATGATATGGTTTCAGATCAGTCCAAATGGTATGATGTGTATTATGCTAAGGATTATTGGGACAAAGGAAAAAAAAGAGCCTATTTTTCATGGGCAAGAAGAAAGGACAAGCTTTATATATCACCATGGTATGATCATGAAATCCAGGTGTTTGATATGAGTAAGGAAAAGGTAATTGAAAAGATAGATGTTAAGTCAGATCATATCAATAGCTTTTATTTTTTAAATGAGATTCCGGGATCCCGTGAAGAGGGGAGGGTTAATACATTAATTCATGACCTTTATGGAATAATTCTTTATGACAAGTACAGGGATTG
>CAXBHA010000206.1:0-5309 GCA_963974955.1 uncultured Yeosuana sp.
ACGAACGCTTTTTTGAAATTATAAAAGACCCAACAAAAAGTGTAAGTCGAGGGCATAATTTGGATTTTGATACTCGGATTACAACAGGCGAAAAGGAAATTCCTAAAATTAGGGCTGATGTTTTCTTTCGATTAAAACAGGGGGAATTCATTACTTATGCCGATGGGAGGGATATGAAAGTACAATTTAAGCTACAGGATATTAAAAGAGAGCTTCCCGACGATTCTAAACAATACTCAAAGGAAGAGTTGGAAGCTAATTTTGAGGGGGTTTATAATGAAGCGCGGTCGATATTTAAATGAAGTAGGATGAAGTTTTATTCAAGATTTATTATTGAAATATCCTGGCCAAACTTTTCTTTCAACTGAGCTTCCGTAATTTTTTCTGGGAATGCCATAGCCAATAAGTGTTTAGGTCTCGACATAGCAACATAGATTATGCGCTTTTTTTCTTTAATAAAACCATCATTATCAGGCTCTAAATCTCTAAAGTTAATATTACTAGCGTGATTTCTTTCATCAAAAAATATGAGTATCGCATCTAAGGTTTTTCCCTTTACTTGATGAACTGTAGTAAGCGAGCTGGTCTTTTCTATATCCACCCGATTGAAATGATCTGAAACAGGTTCGGTACGTGTAGATTTAGTAAAGAATTTTGATGTTTTCTTCAATCCAAAGTTTATATCAAAATCGAGATTTAATGTTTCCTTTACGTATGTAGAGCATAAATCTGACCAATCTGTTACAGTATGTGACAGCTCTGGTATTCCTTCTACAAATTTTATGATTTGAGCATTAAACAAAAAATCGGTTTTTAGTTTAGCTCGTAAATGGCCAAACTCAGAAAAAGAGAGTCCTTGATTTTCTAAAGTTATTATGATATTTCTTGCAATGTTGATGGCATCTTTTAGGTTCTTGTCATCATATTCTATTTTTGCCGTGATTAGGTCGTAAGCTAGTTGATTGTGCCAAGGCTTTTGTTGTGCATCCCTACCTAGCATTTTATTTCTTACGCTATTTCCCCTTACAACAACCTTCAATTTCTGATAGCCTTTACCATTACAATACAACTCAAAATTGTTGATTATTTCACCTCTATCATCTGCTTTATAACGATAAATCATAAGAGGTTCATTTAGGTCTGTTTTACATGCGCTTTTAATACCACGTTGGGCTTCAGGTCTTAATAATGAAAAGCAATCTATAATACGCTGTGGTGATCTTCTATTCTTAGATAAATCTAAGCCCTTATAATCTTCATGATTATACTTATCCAGAAATAACTGTGGGTTGGCATCCCTAAATTCATATAAGCTTTGATAAGGGTCGCCAATGAATTCAATATTTTTTAAACCTTGGCTATTCAATTCTTCGAAGATTTGATGCTGCATAAGAGAATTATCTTGTGCTTCATCAACAATGATGTGCGGAAACCTATTAGCCAACCATTTACAGATACTTGGATTTTTTTTGAGAAGTCTTAGGGCAATGAAGGCTGAATCATTGGTAGTTATGAGGCCTTTTTCAAATTGCCATTTTTTGATATATTCGCAATACTTTTTAAAAACGGCTATATCAACTTTGTCAGCTGACGGGGCGTTGCCGTTAACGGAATAGCTTCCATCTGGTTCTAATCTTATCTCTGATGGTAAGTATTGATAATAGATACTTCTATTGGTCTTTGCCTTAAAAGAATTCATAGGATTTCTGAGACCATCGACCAATTGACCTCTGTTGTTCTTGTATTTTGTTTTCCAAAATGAATCTAAGCGTTTGTTATTTTCCAGAATTTGTGGTCTTGCAAAATTTCTTTCCAAGAGATAGTAAAAGGGTAATGTAATGTAAGTATTGATAAAACTATCAATGGTACTTACCAGATGCGGATATTTTAAGGATTGACCACTAAGTTCATTATATGTTAGATTTATTTCATCCTTTGCAGCATTAGTAAAGGAAAGACAAGCAATTCCAGAATGATTGCCATAAGTACTTTTATATTCTTTTTCAAGGTTGATTATTTTTTGTGCAATCGCAGTTGTTTTGCCACCGCCAGGACAGGCATTTAAGACCACTCTGCCCTTGGCATCTAAATAATTTTGTAATTCTTCTGTAATATCTATCTTCATTCCGTACCCTTCAAATGCTTTAGACTTTTAAGAATGTATTTTGGGATTACAAATTCCTTCTGGGCGCGTTTTAAATTTTTGAGAATGTAGAGAGAAAAATTCTGCGAGAAAGCACCTTTTGAAGGGAATGATTTCCATAGTAGAATTGCCGTTTTCCTTTGTTGGTCATCGGTTAGTTCTACTGCAATCACATCATCAATATAATTTAAAATAGCTTCAGCTTTTTCAGGTCTTTTCTCTTTGATGTATTTAAAAAGGAAATTATTTTCAACACCTACTTTTGTATTGGGAATATTAGCAAGTGCTAATTCATATTCGAGCGTCTTTTCGGCAAAGAAGACTTTAATAGTTTCTTTTTCGTTGATGGCTGATGTGATGTTTGGAATTCTGGATGAGACTTCCGCAGCTTGAATTGCAGCATCCAGTTCATCAAGTTTTTTGTAATCCTCGGTAAGAAGGCTGTTAAATGAAAATTCTTTTCGCTTTGAGCCGGGAAACTTATCGTTGTCCGTTAAAACTGAAATAGGTTTGTCAATTGATTTTTCATGCTGGTTTGAATTAAATAAGTGGATGAACGGATAAAAACTAGTGCCGCCTATATTAACAAGTTCGATTCTGTAATCTTCTAATCGGTATTTTTTAACTGCAGTAAAAGCTGAAATTAAAAGTTCTTCTGAAATGCCCTCTACAAAAAGAACAGCTTTGGCAAATAGCAATTGGGATTTGGTCACGTCGATATATCTTTCCAACTGGTTCTTTCTAAATTTGAAATTTGTAACCGTCAATTTTTTGGTTTTGACGGTATCTTCAATAATTTCTTCCACAACCCTGTCTTCAAACTGCTTGTTTAACCGGAATGCTTTACCATCCAATAATATTAAATTTTTGAGAGGGACTTTTGATGTTAATGTGGGCGAATGGGTAGTTATAAATAATTGACTATTTTTTGAAGTACTAGAATCTCGCAAAAAGCTATATAAACTTAATTGAAGCTGTGGATGAAGATGTGCCTCTGGTTCTTCAATCAGTAAAGCAAAATGAGGAATTTTATTTTCTTCAATTTGGTCCTTTATATCCCCAAGTACCGTTGCGATATAAATAAGGTTATTTTGTCCTAAGCTATTTTGCCAAAGTGAAAATCCATCCCCCGACAAATTATCACGATTATGCGGTAAAAAAGGTTTTATAGCATTTACGATATATTCAGTTTTAGATTGCTCGATTTGAAGCCCTATCTGATTATCTTTAAATCGCTGATAGATTCCAGAAAGATTATCATTTACTCCATCACGAGTTTCGGAAACTTCAGATTGCGCCAAAAGCTCATCATTAGCTTTTCTCATTATACCTTCGATAACGTCTTCAGATTCATTTTTCTCAACTCTTCTTTTTATAACACGACCTAATACATTACCTCGATTGGTCAATAAATCGCGCGTGCTATCTCGCAGACCACTCAGATAATAATGCTGAAAAATTGTAAATGTGTTATAGTCTGCTTTTTGACCTTCCACGTTACCAGTAAAGAAAGATGAAATGGGATATTTGCCGCCTTTGTCTTCATAAGTTAAGGTAACCTTTGCATATTCATTCGTATTGTCCTCCGGGTCTATTACCATATACTCATATAATGCCCCTTTTTGAGAAGCGGACAAACCTCTAAAACAAAAGGCGATAGTTATCTTTTCTTCCTTTGTTATGGTAAGGTTACCTTCCGCATCTTTTTCTACACTTTCGTGAAAATCAGCGAATCCAACTGAAATATCTCGGATAGGTTCACCCATATTATAGAGTAATCTTATCGCATCAATTACTGCTGACTTATTACTTCCGTTTTCACCGATTAGTATATTAATACTTCGATTAAAACTGAGTACCATTTCTTTGATTCCTCTAAAATTTTTGATGGAAAGGTTGGATAAATACATATATAAATTAATGGTTGTTTTAGGTTATAAATTTATCAAAGTTTATTATGGCTTTAATAATTTCTTACTTCATACTAGCGAATAAGTTGTTTATTTATATTGAAAGATTTCTAAGAACCGACCTTTACAAATGTCACTTAACAAGCCTTACATATTCGTCTTTCTTGGATGTATTCATTGATATCATACCAACCGCCAGTTTTTTGCCAAATATCTAGTCCTCTCCCTAAAATTACTTTCCATCCGTTATTCATTTCTATTGACCTATCATGAATAAAATCATCGAACTCGCATGGAAATATAATACCCATAGACTCTAATGATTAAGGCATTCGTTGAAAGGTGTCTTTCGCATTTTCTCTAAAATTTTCGTTATTACTAGTTACTAAATGTAGTTTAACTTATGTGTTTGGGTCTTTCTTTTCACTAATCAGCTATTTTGCCACCCTTACTTTCTATGAATAGATCTAAGTAATATACAGGTTTAGATAATAAAGGTCATTACTTCACAACCTTTATTGCAAGAACTACAAACACCAAAAAATACATCATCAAAGAAATGTCAACCTTCACGCTTAGCCGATTTAGACTACTTTTTTAGTTTTTAAAGAAAAAGTGATTTTGGCACATCCATATAAGAAATGTTGTCATTAAGAATGGTATAAAGCATTTTGTTGTCGAAGCTTTTGATGGCAGTGTTATTTGGTCTATTGAATTAACCCTCATTCTTTTCCGTATTCTCGTAATTCTGCATTAAAGATGCTATAAAACTTCCGCCAGCAGCAGTTGCTAGCCAACCCCAAATGCCAACCCCAGTTCCTAACGCCGAAATCCCAATGCCTCCTGTGCCAAATATGAATAAACCTGTTATTGCACCTAAAAAAGCTCCGATAAAAAGTTTACTATTCGTGGATTGATCACTCCACATAATTCGCTTTATTTCTTTTGCTTTTTGCTTGGTTGTAAAATCTGAAGACTGGACGCTTTTGACTTTCTTCAAAATCACCATCAGTTTTTCCTTTTTAGAACTTGATAGTTTTGAGATATAGCTAAGTCCTTTTTCTAAATTACCTTTCTTTTTGTGCTTAGTCATACTATTCAATAATCTTTTTCTCTTTATTCCTTACTAGTTCCATTTGCTCTTCTTTCCATTGCTCAATTGCTATTGCTGCAACTTCAGCCTGAGCTTTTGCTATATTTTTTATTAAATCGTCGTTAGCTTTAAGTTCTTCTTCAATTTTTAATTCATTCATTGC